>JAQSWE010000077.1 GCA_029266795.1 Alphaproteobacteria bacterium
AAGGTTTTTTCAACGGCAAGTTTATCGACCAGCGGGATGGAGGTGACGACCAGCATATCTGCGGTGCGGCTCATCTCTTCCGCGCTCAGCATGCGCTTGACGGATTTGAACGTTTCGCCGGTCGAGCCGAAGGCCACGCCCGCCGCCGCGATTTTCAGCGCGGAGGGGCTGCCGTCTTTCACCAGCAGCGCGAGGCCTTCCATGGGCGAGGTCACATCGGCGGTCAAAAGGCCCACGATATGCTGGATCGGTTCCGGCACCAGCGGTTCCCACAATTTCTTCTCATGCCCGCGCACCATTTCCTCCGCCGCCAGCACGGCTGCGGTATGGCTGTCGAGCGCGCGGGTATCGACCAGCGTGCGGATGACGGGGTTGTTATCGACCTGATACTGCTTCAGCATCGGCACGCCTTCGGCATTGCTGAGGCTGTTGACGGTGACCTGCACCAGCGGATCGGTCAGGAAATCGGAGAGCTTGAGCGACATGGTTTTACCTGCACAACGGGTAACGGGGTGTTGAAGAGGAAAGTAATATGCCTGTGGGGGTGTTCTGTCAATCGGGGTTCAAGGGTCTAAAGCTGCGAAAAGTTGAAATTTTATAACAAAATCAAGCACTGCCTTCGCCCCCTCTCCCGCTCTCGCGGGAGAGGGCCGGGGTGAGGGTGAGTCTCGGCGCGCAGTATCCACGAATTGCTCCAGACTCCCCCTCATCCCCCGCCTTCTCCCGCAAGAGCGGGAGAAGGGGCCAATCCGTCTTAGTCCCCTCTCCCGCACGCGGGAGAGGGGGCGAACGCGAAAATGCCCGCAACCTGCGGGCAAAAAATGCAAAAACTTTGGGAAATTACAGCCCCGGCTTCCCGCGCGCGATGTGTTTCAGCGCGGCGTGGGTGCTGACGGGGTCGACGCGGGGGGCGTGGTAGGCGATGTCGGCGGCGTTGCCCTGCATCAGGGCGTATTTCAGGCTGGCACCCGCCTCATTCACCATCTTGCGGCGGGGCGAGTGCCCTGCGAGCGGCTTCATGTTCTCGAGGCCTTCGATGAATTTCTCGACCAGTTTCGGCTCGATCGCGTTATGCGCGCCGGTTTCGACCAGCAGCTCGGCGATCTGCGCCATCATGTCGATGCCTTTTTGCACATCGGCGCGGGTCGCAATCGCTTGCGTGCGCTTGAAGCCCTCGCCCGTTGTTTCCGCGATCAGCGTGCCCATGATGATTTTCAGCGCAGCGGTGTCTTCGGCCTTGAACAGGTAATCGGGGCCATCCGCGCGCAGGCGCGGCGATTGCAGCAGGCTCACCACATCGGCGATGCAGGGCTCGATCTTGCCGCGGATATTGCCCGAGGCCGCGATCAGCGACGAGGCGGTGACGGGGTCGAGCGCATCCGCCGCCAGCAGCACCTTCGCCGCCGGCACGGCGTTCAGGTCAGCAGAAGAAATGCTGACGCTGTTGCGCGTCTGTGCGACGAGAGGATGATTCCAGAGGGGTGAGTCTTCGAACTTCATGGCAACAGGAATACCCACCCGACTCTGGGCGAGTCAATAAACAGTTAAATATTTGTTAAATTTAACGAAATCACGGAACTCGCCCTTTTGTTTTCCATTGTCGCAATTCGCCCCTTCGGTGCTACATTATTGATGTCTCGAAAGGAAACCCGAATGCCCTCCCATACCGCCACCACCGACAAGATTTTTTACGACAAAACAAAGCTGTCGCCCGAGGCGGTCAGCAAACTGGTGGAAAGCAGCCTGACCGGCGCCGATGACGGCGAATTGTTCATGGAATACGTCCAGAGCGAGTTTTTCGGCTGGGATGACGGGCGGCTGAAGACCTGCACCTATGACACCGATATGGGTTTCGGCCTGCGCTCGGTCGCGGGCGAGAAATTCGGATTTGCCCATTCATCGGAACTTAGCGAGAAAGCCATCGCCCGCGCCGGCGAAACCGTTAAATCGGTGCAGCAGGGCCATGGCGGCACGATGGACCTCAACCCCCAAGGCACCAACCAGCAGCTGTATATCGACGACAACCCCCTCCTCCAGATCCCGTTCGAGCAGAAAGTAAAACTGCTGCAGGATATCGACGCCTATGTGCGCGGCCTCGACCCGCGCGTGAAGCAGGTCAGCATCCAGATGGCCGCCAACTGGAAAGCGGTGCAGATCATGCGCGCGGGCGGGCATAAAGCATCCGATATCCGCCCCCTCGTCCGCCTCAACATCTCCGTCTATCTCGATGACGGCAAGGGACGCATGGAAGACGGCTATTACGGTTTCGGCGGCCGCTATTCCTTCGACAAAGTTTTTGAAGAAGCAACATGGAAAAAAGCGGCGGATGAAAGCTACCGCCAAGCGCTCGTCAACCTCACCTCCGTCGATGCGCCGGCGGGTGAAATGTCCGTCGTGCTCGGCCCCGGCTGGCCCGGCATTCTGCTGCATGAAGCCATCGGTCACGGGTTGGAAGGCGATTTCAACCGCAAAGGCACTTCCGCTTTCTCCGGCCTGCTCGGCAAGCGCGTCGCCGCGCCCGGCGTCACCGTCGTCGATGACGGCACGATGCAGGACCGCCGCGGTTCCATCACCATCGATGACGAAGGCACACCCTCCCAGCGCACCACGCTGATCGAGGACGGAATCCTGGTCGGTTATCTGCAGGACCGCATGAATGCGCGCCTGATGGGCGTGAAGCCCACCGGCAACGGACGTCGTGAATCCTACGCCGATCACGTGATGCCGCGCATGACCAACACCGTGATGCTGAACGGCGACAAAACGCCCGAAGAAATCATCGCCTCCGTCAAAAACGGCATCTACGCCGTCAATTTCGGCGGCGGTCAGGTGGACATCACCTCCGGCAAATTCGTCTTCTCCGCCTCCGAAGCTTACCTCATCGAAGACGGCAAAATCGGCCCCGCCGTCAAAGGCGCCACCCTCATCGGCTCCGGCGCCGACGCGCTGACAAAGGTCAAGATGATCGGCAACGACATGAAACTCGACGACGGCGTCGGCACCTGCGGCAAAGACGGCCAGAGCGTGCCAGTGGGCGTGGGACAACCGACCTTGCGGATTGATGGATTGACGGTGGGTGGGACGAAGACTTAAGTGACGGCGCAAATACCAAAGAAAAAACGAAAATTCCCTTGGGTTTTTGCCATCACTTTCTGCGTGATTTGTTTTTTATTATTAGGGGGAATGCTGCGACCCCAATTCACTGTAGAGCCAGCACATGTAGTTGCGACGATCGAGAGGGTAAAAAAATACGAAGCGGCCATCACAAGCTTTCGCGACAGATATCATGCATTTCCTGGCGATATAGCGGACACCTCCCGCCTTGATAGGTGCAATGCGAATTGCGCTCCAGCTAAAATAAGCTCAGGAGACAATGTTATCGGTAGCCGGCAATTCGGAAGCAATCTCAAATCGGGGCTGAAAATATCCTCGCTTCCACCGTCTTCCGCAAGCGACGAGACAGTTTTGTTCTGGCAGCATTTATTAGCCGCCGATCTGATTTCTGGGGTTACCGATAGCGCAATTCACTCGCCAACACCTTTGGCGTGGGGGATAACAATGCCCGCGTCGCCGACTGGCGGCGGATTTGTGGTCGGATACGCTGACGGAAAATTCCCTGAACATCTTTCGCCGCTCAATGAAGGAATGAAGGGTACAATCCTCGTCCTGAAATTGTCCGCCGATGATTCAATTGCGCTGGACACTCCAGGCATACAACCTCTTTCACCTGCACAAGCGGCGTTTATCGACCGCAAGCTGGATGACGGAAAACCCAGCAAAGGCTTCGTGCAGGCATATGGCGCACCAAGCTGCTTCAAAGATGGCGGCATAAATTATGACGAGGCAAATCCCAAAAAAGATTGCGGCCTTATTTTCAGGATACAAGCCCCGTAAGGCGGAGATAAAGTTATTGGAGTAAAGTTGAATTATTGATGCTTAAACTATTCGAAAAATACTTCACAAGATTATATCTCAGCCCTTGGCCCATGCGCGCGCTGGGCTGGTTTGTCGCGGTCGGGATTGTTTACGCTATAATATTCAGCGATAGCCATGGACGTGAACTGATGGAAAATGCTCGCACTACCGGCACCATCGCGCAGGTAAAGCTTTATCAGGGGGCGGTGGAAAAATTTCGCGCAACATACAAATATTTTCCCGGCGACATCGCCGATGCATCGCAAATCCGGCGCTGCAACGTCAATTGTAATCCGTTAAAAGATACGGCAGGCGATAACATTATCGGTGACAGGCAATTCGGCAGCACGCTGAAGTCAAGCTCCACAGCCTTTTCAGCGCCCGCAACCTCGGTACATGACGAGACGGTACTTTTCTGGCAGCATTTGCTGCTTAGCGATCTCGTCAGTGGCGTCAAAGATAACGTCATTCAAAAACCCACGCCGCTGGCCTGGGGCGACACAATGCCCGCCGCGCGCGTCGGCGGGGGCTTTGTGATAGGATATGCCGATGGCAAATTCCCTGAAAACCTGTCGCCGCATAACGAGGGCATGAAAGGCACAATCCTCGTGCTGAAATCATCACCGGATGATTCAATCGCGCTCGACGAGCCGAAACAACAACCCATTACCCCCAGCCGTGCCGCACAGATCGACCGCAAAATGGACAACGGTAAACCTGACAAAGGTTTAGTGCAGGGCTATGGCGCGCCAAGTTGCTTCAAAATTAAGGACGGCGAAGTTCTATACGCCGAAGAAAATCCGAAAAAAGATTGCGGATTGATTTTCAGGATCGCCGATTGATGGGCGAAAAACAGGAATAAACTTGAAAACAAAAACTCTCATTATTTTATGCGCGTTACTTGTTGCATCTGGCTATGGAATATACATACTTAATGGTATAATTGAACCTTACCGTGTTCAAAGCGCGAGCGAGAAGTTTATCGGAGTTTCCCAAGCTGTCGACAGCTTCAAAAAGAAATACAAGCATCTTCCGGGCGACATGAATGGTGACGGGAAAATCGGCATGAAGGATGCCAGCGAATGGCTGTCTTCGTTCACCGACCCGCGAGAAGATTTAGAGACCGTGACCTTTTGGAAAGACCTGAAAGAGTCAGGTTTATACGCTCCTAAAAAAGACTCCGTATATCCCGACATGCCCCTGATCGGCACGCTTCTCGTCGCATCACATTCAAATGGTGATAACAACGCGATTAAGGGCAATGTGCTGATCTGGGTTGACAGTAGTGGGGTAGAATATGGTCATGAAGATTACCCGCTCACCTCGGCACAAGCGGCCGATATCGACCGCAAAATTGATGATGGCGAACCGGCTACAGGATTTATGAGAGCCTATGGCAAGAGCTGCTATTTCATGATAAATGCTAATCCCGCCACTGAACCACCGCTCTACAAATATTCGACGAATAACACCACGAAAAGTTGCGGTGTCATGTATAAAATTTCCGATTGAACGGCATGTACAAATACCAAAAACTTATCACTATCTGGGCCTGCATCCTCGCCCCCATTATTCTGGGTTTTGTCATCAACAAGCCCCTGCGGCGGGAAATGAGGGATACAGCTGTCACGCCTCATACACTATCTCAAGCTGCGGATATCAGACACGCCTTGGAAGATTTTAAGAAGGCCTACGGCGGCTTGCCGGGAGACATAAGTGACGCGGAAAACAGAATTCCGGATTGCGCAGGCCGTGACTATTGCAAAATCGTCAGCGGAACAGAGAATGATGGCATTATCGGGCGCGAAGATTTTTTCAATACCTTGAAACCACAGGTGCCCGTTACGGTCACCCTGCCCGCCAAAACAGCAGCAGATGAAACAGTATTGTTCTGGGCGCAGCTGGCGGCATCCGGCCTCATCAAGACAAGTTTCGGCTCTGGTATCGATATTGATTTCAGCGACATTGTAAATGGCTCGGCTGTCGCGCTGGGTAAAACCAATCCCCCTGCGAAGACAGGCGGCGGCTTTATCGTGGGCTACGCGAATGGCGCACCCCTCCCCCTTTCCCTGTCACCGAAAAATAGTGGCATGAAAGGCACGATACTCGTCTTGATGAGCGATAAGGCCTTGCAAGGCGCAGTCGAACTTAACGCAGCCGGCGAACAGGCGATTGGGCCGCAACGCGCCGTCCAGATTGACCGGAAGGGCGATGACGGAAGACCCGACAGGGGATTTATCCAAGCCTACGGCTCTCCACTTTGCTTCCAAACAAATGTTGGTGGCGAGATGGATTACAACGAAAGCGTCACCAGCATGGAATGCGGGCTGATTATTAACATCGAAGAATGAATACCCCTCAAGTCATTCCGATGGAGCGCAGCGACTGAGGAATCTTTGGCGGTGAACGGGGAAGATCCCTCGCTTTGCTCGGGATGACGGTTTATATCATCCTTCTATTTTTGCAGTCTCAATTCCCTCGGTTTAAACCGCGCTGTTTTCGGTGCGGTCGCCGGCTTTGCAACCCCTTGTGTAAAAACCGCGCGGAGCGCCTGATACCGTTCGGCGGCTTCCTTTTTCTCCGCACGCGCCAGCTTTTGCTGGATGCGTTCTAGTACGCCCGCCATTTCTCCGGCATCGGGTTCATGGCCGTTGACCCACCATTCAAACGATCCGTCGGGTTTGATCACGGCGGGGCCGTCATCGCGGTGGCGGAGGCCGTTGCGCCACCATTCTTTGGTGCCGTTGGCGTCTTCAACCGCTGGGCCGTCTTCGCGGTGCTGTTTATCATGCAGCCACCATTGGCGTGAACCATCGGCATGTTCCCAGGCGGGGCCGTCTGTGCGGTGCTGCTGCCCGTTTACCCACCATGATTTATGGGTGTCGCGTTCCACGGCAGGGCCATCCGCGCGGTGAAGTTTTCCGTTCACCCACCACTCGCGGCTTTTGGGGCCGTCGACCGCAGGGCCGTCGAGGCGATGGCGCGCGCCGTGCAGCCACCACTCCTTTAACCCATCCGCGGCCTCGACAGCCGGACCGTCGTCACGGTGCTGCAGACCGTGGAGATGCCATTCTTTTGTGCCGTCCTCATCGACGGTCAGGACGGGTGCTGCTGCTGCGTTTGAATCGGCCTGCATGGAAACAACCTTAGAAAAAAAGTCCTTCATGGTTGTTTTGGGAGCACGTGGCAAAGACAGGCGGGAAACATCTAAACCGCGCTGCGGGAGAAGTCGTGCTCGACCTTGCGTCGGATGATACGCTCCATTTTGACCTTATGTCAATTAACAGGGGTCGAAAATGGGTTAAAAAGGACGAAAAATGCCCCCTTCCCTGCGGAGTTAACCCGTTGATTTTAAACAAAATCAATTTTAACGACGCATTTTCTAACCCGTTGAAATTACAGCGAATTAAAAAACGGGCTGTGTCGCAGAACCACCGTAGACGCAGCGGAAACCCGTCGGAAATGAACACAAGTTTTCAGCGCTGAAAAAATAGCCTCTTCTTTTCAGCCACCTGCCAAACCCGCGTGATCGGAAATCAGCCCAATTTCAGCTTTTTTATCTCGCGCAGCACTTTATACGCGCCGGTGTCTTCCGGCAGGTTGTTTTTTGCCGCGCCCGCGATGCGGTCGAAAGTGGCGAGCGACTGGCGGAGGCTTGCCGCCGTTTTTGAGTTGCCGTTTTTATCGGCGAGATCGGCGAGGTCGCGCGCGCGTTCGGACGGGTTGGGCTCAAATGTGTCCCAGCCAAGTTCATCGTAGATTTTGGTGAGCAAACGGTCGCCGGTCGCAACCGTGCGGAAGGCGATGCGCAGCAGGCTGGCGGCGGCGGGAACGCGCGGATTTACCGCGTCTTTCACGTTTTTTTCGAGATGGATGGCGTAATCTGAAATGAGTTTATCGAGTTTCGGGCTGTATGCGGTCATTGGGTTACTCCTCTATGCCGTTAGGACGGCAATATACGGAAAACCCGTGGCAAATGTCAATTATTTACAGACCTTCAGCTGCTCCTCAACACCGGCGAAGGACACGCTCGCGCCTTCGGTTTCGCCCGCGGCGCGGTAGTTAACGACAGCGCCTTTCCAGTCGGGGTGTTTTTTGACTGCGTCGTCAAAGGCGGTTTTCAGCTGGCCGAGTTCTTCCTTGAATTTGCACTGGCATTCGGCGGGCGGCTCGTTCACCTGCGCGCAGGCGGTGACTTCTTTCGTCATGGTGGTGAGGATCGTGGAAACGGCGGCGGCATCGGCGATCGCGGCTTCGTCGGTGATATCGATGTTTTTGGCATCGGCAGCGAAAACCACCGCGCTCGTCAGCCCGACGACGGCGAAGGTGAAGGCGATCAGCAGCATGCGCATGGGTAATATCCTTTCAAAACGGCTAAACAATCTTAGCCATCATTACACACCTAACGCAATAAAATCCCCGCCCGTTCCATTAAAATGGCACGGGCGGGGCAACACCTCTGGGGAGAGGGGTAACTTAAAACCTTACTCGGCCGGCTGGACGATCGTCACAGCGTCGACAACCGTGCGGTTGTCGCGGTTGAGCAGGTAGATGTTGTTATCCGACGTCACATAGATCTGGCCGGCGGGAGGCGTCGGCAGCTGTTGGACGACGGTCGTCGGCAGTTCGGTATAGGTGACGGTTTGCGGGATCACGGTGCCGGGCGTGTAGAACACGGTTTTCTGGCCGCGCGGCGCCATGCAGCGATAGGACGGATCGCGCAGCAGGTGCTTTTCCTTCACCAGCGTCGTGCCGGCGGGGCAGCCCTTGTTGGTTTCCATGATCCAGTCGCCCAGATAGGTGCGGTTCTGGGTCGTGAACATGACGGTTTCCGCATTCGCGGCGGGAGCAGCGACGGTCAGGCCGCCGGCAAGCGCGGCAACGCCGAGCATCAGGGTAAGTTTCTTCATATTGGTATCTCCTAAATAAAAGTTTTTTGGGGGGATCGCGAAAGCCAACCCGCTTTTCCGCAGATTGTTCCCAAACCCGTTGCGCTTTTAAAAAACCCTGTCATTCTAGGCATATGACGACATTTGATGATGAAAAATACATGCGCCTCGCCTATGAACAGGCGTTCAAAGGTTACAGCGAAGGCGGCTGCCCGATCGGCGGCGTGCTGGTTGATAATGAGAGCGGAAAAATTCTCGGCGCAGGCCACAACGCGCTGGTGCAGGAGGGCAATCCCGTTATCCATGGCGAGATGGCGGCGATGCGCGCCGCAGGCCGCATGACCAACCGCCACAACACCACGATGTACACAACGTATGTTGAAAATGCATCATCCGATGAAACGATCCACTTCATGCGCGCCCGCGGCATCGAGGTCATTGTGATGGATAAAAACACCAGCCCCGCCGCCCGCGACTGCATCGCCCTCTGCGCCCGCTTCAAAGCCGAGAAACCGGCATTGTGGCTGGAGGATTGGGGCGGCGGCGCGAACCAGACCATCGGTAAACAACTGTTTTAAAACGGTATTTATCTTATGGTTTTTCATAACATTAATAATGTGTTATCCTCTTTGAGGTTCAAAGGGTTGGGTCATGAGTCTCTTTAAAAGAATTTTCAGCGAGTTTAGCGGTGCCGGGAGCAAAGTGCCGCTCGAGGAACTTGCAACGGATTTGTCCAAACCGGCGGAGGAACGCGGGCGCGACATCGCGCGATCCGTCAACAGCACAGGACATCCCGGGCGCTATTACGAGTTCCGCCAAAAGCAGATCCAGAAAGCCGAAGAGCAATTCGAGGCATGGAAAGATATCAGTGCCGTGGTGCGCCGCCTGCACGAAGACAACATGCAACACACCCGCAGCGTGAGGGAACTGGCGCAGCTGGGCGAGCAAAAGCTGCTGGAAAAAGCACCTCTTTTGCAAGGCGCGGAGAACGATTTGCGCCACCACTGGCATGAAACGCAGAAACGGCTGCATACCGCGCGGCACGACGGTGAACAGCTGAAAGACACCTTCACGATGCTGGCGGTCGCTGAACAACATATAACGCAGCTGACGGGACCGGAAAAAAAATATTCCGCCGGCGTACTGAAGATGGCGCAGCAATATGCAGACCAGATCCAGCAAATGACGGCCAGCCTGCCCCCTGAAAACAAGGATCTTGAAAACGCAGTCGCACAGGCACGACAGGCAATCATCGCGCGCGACAACCAAGCCCGCGAAGCCGTCATCGCCGCCGAAGCGATGGGGCGCAAAATAAAGTTCAACGAATACCTGAATACAGGCCTCGCCACCCGCACCGCGGTCACCGCCCCCAAGACCGCGCGCTTCACGCGCAAGGCCAAGGCCGTTCAAGCGGTGGGTCCATGAGTTTCTTTGAAAAGCTGTTTGGACAGGCCAGCCGCCCCGCCCCCAAGGTGTCGTTCGAGGCCTTGGTGCAGGATACATCACGGCGTGATGTCGACCGCGCCCGCGATATCGCCGATGCCGTCAACCGCAGCAATAATTGCGACCTCTACCTTGAATTCCGCGACACGCAGATAACCATGGTGAGGGAAAAACTGTCTGTCTGGAAGAAAGCCAATATATCGGTGGATTATTTGCGCGACCGCGACGCCGCGCATACGCAATACGTGCAGAAGCTGGTGGCGGAGGGCAAAGTGCTGGCCACCGCCAGGAAGATGCAAACCGCTGCCGTAGACTTTGGCATCCTGAGGAATGACGTGCAAAAGAAGGTGCAGTCGACGCTGGACGAGATGGAGCAGATGAAAAACCTTTTGCAGGTGATGATCGCGGCGGAAAGCCAGATGCCGCTGCTCACCGAGGCACAGAAAAAATCCACGCCTCTGGCGTTGACGATGATCGAGCAAGAGGCGGAAGATATCCGGCTGAATACGGGCAGGATCCCGCCCGAAAACAAGGACGCCGAACAGGCTATCAACCATGCGCGCAATACCGATATCGCGCGCGCCAAACAACAGCGCGAAGCCGCCGCCGAGGCAGAGGCGAGCGGACGCCGCATAAAACTCAACGAATACCTGAACACCGGCGTTGCGACCGGCCAGCCCCTCGCCGCGCCGAAAACCGCGCGCTTCACGCGCAAACCGAAACCGTTCTCCGCATAAGCTGCGGTGCAACAAATGCTCGGTTTCAGGATAATTAAGCATTTGAAATTGCATTAAATTATCATCTTCCTATTTTCATAATTTTAAGGTATATTTATTCAGCGATTTCAGAGTAAAAAACCATGCCCGACACATCAGCATCCACCGTCTCGTCCACCCGCTTCGACTACGTCCTCGCGGCGGAGTTCTCGCAGCTGGAGCGTGCGCGCATGGTGAGCGAGGATTACGACGGCGGACGCGATGAATACCGGTCGTTCCGCGCGACGCAATTCAGCGCGGCCAACGCGCTGGTGAAACGCGTGGCGCAGCTGGAACATTCGACGCTTGCCGATGACGCCGCGCGGCTCGCGCAAAAAATTGCCGCCGCGAAAAATGGCGATGCGGCCATGATCGCCGATGCCCGCGAAACGCTCGACCTGCTGCGCCGCCGCGCGTTGCAGGAAAAAATCGACAGCATGGCGCTGGCATCCGAAACAACCACCCTTGCGAACACCTTCATCATCCTAACGACAGCGGAAAGCGCGATCAAAACCTATCCGCAGCCGCACCGCGTGGAGACCGAAAATACGAAGAAAATGGTGCAGGCGCAGTTCGGCATCCTGAAATCGCATGACGACGCACTGCCCGTGCTGGATGAAAAACTGGCCGCGCTGCGCGATACGCTGCAGCAGATGGAAGAGTACACCGAAAACCGCGCGCGGGCGAAGGCCGTGGCCGGCTACATCAAGGGCGGCACGGGCCTGCGCACCGCCGCGCCGCGCACCGCCACCTTCACCAAACGGGTGTCGCCATGAAGGATTATGCAGCCATTGTTTTCGCCGGGCATCTGGGCCTGACCGAGCGCGCCGACAGGGTGGCGGAAGCCTTCAATGCCAGCGCGGAAAACGCGAAGGACTACCTCGATTTCAAGCAGACGCAGGACGACCGTGCGAGCGTGGCGATGACGAAGGTGATCGTGATGGGCCAGTCGCGCCTGTGGGAGAAACTGATGGCGATCAACGACCTGATCGGCCATAGCGGCGGCGCGCTGACGCCTGCAGAAGTGACGGCGGAGCAGAAAAAACTCGGCAGCCTTAAAACGCAGCACTTCACCGAAAAATCCGATATGGAACGGCTGAAGCCCACTCTTGATTCACTGTCGCAGCTGTTCAACATCCTCTCGCTGGCGGAGGCGAAAATGGACGGCTTCGACGCGGAAATCCTGCGCCATACGAAAGACGCGCAAAGCAACCTGATGCAGTTCCACGGCCAGATCGCCGCCGCCGAAATCGACAGCGGCAGGCAGGAGCGAAAGATCAAGGAACTCGACGGGTTGCTGCGCGACATCGAAACCGAAAATACCGAAAAAGCGGAAAAGACCGCTTTCGGCGATTACCTGAAATCGCGCCCCGCCGTCGCCGCGCCGATGCCCGCCCCGGCAACCGCCAGATTCCGGAAGAATGTGCCATGAACATCACCGCACAATTTTTCGACGATATCCTGAATGACGCGACGCTGGCGACAACCGCGCAGGGACAGCGGATTGCGCAGGCGCATAACGACAACAGCGCGACACATTCGGCCTATGACGTGTTCCGCCGCCGCTGGCAGCAGCGTTACGACGCCCATGCGGCGCAGGGTGTGGCTCTGCTGAACCAGTCGGAACTTGAAAAATCGCTGACCGATTTCCAGCGCAATATGCCACCCGATGCCGATGGCATCGCCAAGGCGCTTGACGCGCTGGCCGCCAAGGTCGATGACAACGAGCAGGCGACCAAGGCGCATTCGGCGGAGAACGACAACCTGCGCAAGGTATTCGGCGCGCTTGCGACGGCAGAGGGCAAGATGGAGAACCTCGCCAACTGGACGTCGGAGGACACGCGCGCGACGCTACAAAAATTGCAGGACACGTCGCAGATCAGCAGCATCGACCGCGTGCGCCGCGCGCGCGTATCGTCCTATGCGCGCATCAAGGATGACGCGACGCGACGTATCGACCACCTGAATGCGAACATTCAGGTGCAGGAACAGGCCGCACGCAACGCCTTCAATGCCTATCTGGGCAGCGGATTTATCACGGCAGAACCCGTGACCGCCCCCGCCACCGCGCGCTTCAAGCGCAAAGCGGAGCCGCAGCCATGACCGTTTCCCCGCAAAGCTATAGCGATATTTTCAACGACGCGGTCAAGGACAACGTCAAGCGCGCGACCGAAGCCGCCGCGCTGTATAATTCCGGCGCGCCGGCCAAGGCCGCCTACCGCGAATTCCGCAGCGAATGGGATGCCGCCGTCGGTGCGCACCGCGCCGCGATACGCGCACAATTGCAGAATCCCGATATTACCAACCTGCATAGAAAGCTCGCCCGCCAGTTGGACGACAAGAAATTCGACGCGGATGCGGTGAAAGAAACGCTGGACGCCATGGCGGAAAAGGTCGCGGCAGAGGCGAAACTCGCCGCGCAGCTGGATGTGCAGCGCATTGCCATGACGCAGACGACCGCCAGCATCAAGATGGCGGAGAACGCGATGCACCGACTGCCGCAAGACAGCAAGGTCCTGACGCGCCAGACGCATGACAAGCTGCTGGACCAAAGCACGCTGCACCAGCTGGAAGAAACGGCAGAAACCAACCGCGACAATTATCTCGACCTCGCGCAGCGCGCGCTGGAAAAAACCATCGCCGCGCAGGATGGCAAGCCGACGAAATTGCAGATAGAGTTGGAACAGTATCTTGATGCCCGCCCCGCGACGGCCAAAGCCCTCGCCGCCCCTGCCACCGCCCGTTTCACGCGCAAGCCGCAGGTGAAGCCATGAGCACACGCAGCATCACAGATACTTTTAATGACGCTGCCCTGAATGACGCGCAGAAAGCGGCAGAGATGTCGTTTGCCGCCAGCGGCAATACGCAGCGCATGGGCGAATACAGGGTGTTGAAAAATAGCTTCAAGACCAAGCTACAGGACCTAAAAGACGATGCAGAAAGCCTGTTGAAATCGTCACTACTGTCGGAGGTAGAAACGGTCGCCGAAACCATCATGGCGGACGGTCTTGCGGACGGCGAGACGGAAGACCATACCCGCTCCCTGCGCGATTTCGAGGCGCGCGCGTCCGAAGCCCGCGCCATGCTGCTCGACATACAAGCCGCAATAAAGCCGCTGACGGATAGCTTCACGCTGCTGCAGGCCGCCGAGAAAACCATGATCGGGCTTGCTAACGGAACGCGGGAGGACAGCCGCCTTGCCCTGATCGCGCTCGGCAATATCGGCAAGGACATCCCTAAAATAGAAAACCGCGTGCAGGACGTCTCTGACGCCATCGGCATGGCATGGAACATGCTCAGCGATGTGCGCGACCACCACCGCCGCGAGATCGAGAAAGAAGAGATGCGCGATTACCTGGACGGCGGCAGGCTGTCGACCGATAAACCCTTGAGCGCGCCCGCGCCCGCGCGTTTCCGCCGTGGCATGTCATGACAACGGGCATCACGAATATTTTTAACGACATCGTCTCCCGCGCGGACCTGACCGAGGAACAGCGTGTGACGCAGCTGTCAACTGCGCTCGGCGACCTGCTGCCAAAGAGCGGGGACGGCGCACCGAACAGGGACGAGCTGGAAGCATATTTTTCATTCAAGTGCCCGTATACGGCGGCGCTGGATACTCTCAAGGCACAGTACAAATTACTGAGCGAGACGACGCTGGTCGTGCGCGTGGAGCCGCTCGCGGCCGAGGCCGCGAAATACGGCCCCGAAGATGATGTATCGGAAACGTCCCCGCTGCGCGTCAAATCCGCGGGCCTGCGCCAGAAACTGGCGGCGGAGCAGAAAATGCTGGCCGATGCGTCTGCGTCGAATGCGCGGCTGACCGCGGCCTATAAAATGATGATAGCGGCGGAGCAAAAAACCTCCCGCCTTCCCTCCGTCATTCTGGAAGAATCGCGCGCCGCCCTGCGCGAGCTTGACAATAACCGCGACCCGGCGTTCCGCGCAAACATACAGGGCAGCGTAGAAACAATTCTGAATAACATCGACAAGCAGCTCGACGCCATTGCCGGCCACCAGCATAAATTGCTGGAGAGAAAGATGTTCCACAAGTATCTGGATGCGGGACTGACGACCGGCGGCAAGCCCCTCGCCGCCCCCGCGACCGCGCGTTTTCGCAAAGTTCAGGTGCAGCCATGACGACAGGCATCACCATCGCGCAGCTGGCGCAGGACAAGGCGCTGACGCTCGAAGAAAAGATCGCCAAGATTTCCTTTGCGGTGAGCGGCAACAGCGGCATGGCGTCGCAATATGCGACCTACAAGCGTAATTTTAAAGTCCAGCTTGACACCATCAAGGAAGAATTCGACAAGGTCGCCAATTCGACGCTGCTGAAAAGCATCGAAGGCGTGATGGAGCTGGTGCTGAAAAGCGGTGAAAAAGTAAATACAAGCCCGGAAGGCACACCGCGCATGGGCATCAAAGTCCTGCGCGAACGCGCGAAGGGCGAGCGCGAGATGCTGGAAAGCATCATGGCGGACAACAAGCCGCTGACCGATATGTTCAACCTGATGCAGAAATCGGAAGCCAAAATGATCGGCCTTGCCAACGGCACGCGCGAAGAAACGCGCCTCGCCCTGATCGCGCTCGACAACCACCGCAAGCAGGCACCGCAATTGCAGAACCGCCAGCAGGATGAAGACGACGCGATCGGCATGATCGAAAAAGTGCTGGAGGACGTCGACAACCGCCGCCGCGCCGAAAACGACAAGCGCGAGATGCGCGATTTCCTGCAAACCGGGCTGTCGACCGACAAGCCGGTTGTGGCGCCGACCCGCGCGCGCTTCAGCCGCAATATGGCAAAAATTTAAACACCCCTTCCCCCGTTGACTTCGCCGCGCATGTTCCTAGGTTAAGGGCAACTTAGACCCTCATCCACATCAAGGAACATCCCATGGAACACCGCCAGCTTGGCCGCTCCGGCCTTAAAGTCCCCGTCCTCAGCCTTGGCACCGGCACCTTCGGCGGCAAGGGCGAGTTCTTCGCCAAATGGGGGACGACGGATGTGAAGGAAGCGACGCGGCTGGTCGATGTCTGCCTCGAGGCCGGCATGAATTTCTTCGACACCGCCAACATCTATTCCAGCGGCGCGTCCGAGGAAGTGCTGGGCGGCGCGATCAAGGGTCGCCGCGACAAAGTATTGGTCGCGACAAAGGCGACATTCCCGATGGGCGAAGGCCCGAACGATCAGGGATCATCCCGCCACCAGTTATTGAAGCAGTGCGATGACAGCCTGAAGCGCCTCGGCACCGATTACATCGACCTTTATTTCATGCACGGCTTCGACGGCGTGACGCCGGTCGAGGAAACGATGTCGACGCTGAATGACCTCGTGAAGGCCGGCAAGATCCGCTATATCGGCGCGTCGAACTTCTCCGGCTGGCAGATCGTGAAATCGCAGAACGTCGCCGAAAAATACGGCTGGTCTAAATATGTATCGTATCAGGGCTACTATTCCCTCATCGGCCGCGATTACGAATGGGAGATCATGCCCGCCAACCTCGATCAGGGGCTCGGCACGATGGTCTGGAGTCCGCTCGGCTGGGGCCGCCTGACCGGCAAGATCCGCCGTGGACAAGCGCCGAAGGAAGGCCGCATCGCCAATGGCGGCGCGGAACACGGACCGGAGGTGGATGACGAATACCTCTATACCGTCGTCGATGCGCTCGATGTCGTGGCGAAGGACACCGGCAAGACGGTCGCGCAGGTCGCGCTCAACTGGCTGCTGCAGCGCCCCGGCGTGTCGAACATCGTGATGGGCGCGCGGAACGAGGAACAGCTGAAGCAGAACCTGGCCGCCGTCGGCTGGAACCTGACGAAAGAACAGGTCGAGCTGCTGGACAAGGCATCGGCGAAAACGCCCGTTTACCCCTACTGGCACCAGATGGGCAACGAGACGCTGAACCCCAAGCCCGTGAAATGGAAGTAACCTAGAAATTAGTTGACCGTGTGACGCCGCTTTCCGGTTATAATCGGAAGGCGGCGTTTCGCATTTGGAGGGTTTGTGGCGATCGAGATATTTTTGGATGTGCTGTTCGTCGTGACGCTCGTCCTGCTGTTGTGGAACGTGAACATCCTGGTGTTCAACCGCGGCATCCCGAACATCCGCACCGCCCCCGCCATCCGCAAGAAAATCATCAGCCTGTTGCAGGAACATGAAGCCGCGCGCGCCGACCGCACGCAGCCTTATATCATCTACGACCTTGGCTCTGGCAACGGATTGTTCGCCCGGCAGATCGCGCGCGCCATGCCGCAGGCAAAAGTCGTTGGCGTCGAAATTTCCGGCCCGTCCTATGAATGGTCGATGATGATGAAGAAGCAGCTGAAGATCGACAACCTCGATTATAAAAACGCCGATGTCTTCACGCATGATATTCGTGACGCGAGCGCGGTCGTGCTGTTTTTCTACCAGCTCGACAAGCTCGGCAAGAAATTGCATGAGGAGCTGAAGCCCGGCACGCTGATCACCTCCAACAAATTCCGCCTTGGCGATGGCTGGGTGCCGGCGCAGAGCCTGAAGGTCTGGACGCTCTATCCGTTCCAGAAACGCCTTTTCATTTATTACAAAACTTCGCTGCAATATCTGGCGGTTGCGGGCGCGCTGCTGTAACCGCAGGAATCGTTTGACGGCATACCATAATGCCGTTAGTGTTTTTGCATGGCAGCAAACACCGATGTGACCCAAAGACTGAAAGACGCAACCGCGTTGCCGTTGATCGTTGCGCCCCTCTTCCTCAATTCCGTGCCTGAACTGGTGCTGGCCTCCGTGAAGGAAGGCATTGTCGGCTCCATCCCGGCCTTCGGGCAATATACAACCCAAGGTTACGACGACTGGCTAACAGAAATTGACACCGGCATCGCGAAAATGAAGCGCGACAACCCCGCCGCCAAAATCGCGCCCTATGCCGCCAACCTGATTTTCAACAACAATGCGCGCATCGATGCCGACCTGGATGTCGTTATCAAGCATCGTGTGCCGATCGTGATGGCTTCCGCAGAAGCCAGCCGCGAACAGATCGAGAAAATCCACGCCTATGGCGGCATCGTGTTGCATGACGTCGCCAACCTTGCCGAAGCGAAACGCGCGATAGATGCGGGCGCCGACGGCCTGATCGCCATCACGGCGGGCGGCGGCGGTCAGGGCAGCACCATGAACCCCTTCGTTTTCGTCAATGAATTGCGCCGAATTTTTGATGGCCCGATTGCGCTGGCGGGCGGGCTTGCGACAGGCCGCGATATCGCCGCCGCCGAAAGCATCGGCGCGGATTTCGCCATCATGGGGACGCGCTTCCTTGCGACGAAAGAGTCGCGCGCCGATCCCGCCTATAAGCAGATGATCGTCGACGCAACCGCCAGCGACATTATATATACCTCCGCCTTCACCGCGCAGCCCGCGAACTTCCTGAAAGACAGCATCACCAAGGAAGGTTTTGACGCCGAAAAAATCCGCAAGGAAGGAACAGCCGCGCCGCGCATTGTTCCCGCACCCGGCGAAAAGTCGAAAGCGTGGAAACATGTCTGGGCGGCGGGGCAGACGGTCAGCCATATCCATGACATCCCGAGCGTGGCCGAACTGGCCGCGCGACTGAAAAACGAATATGCGGCGGCGAAACGCGAGATTGCCGTGAAGCTGGGGCTTGTCCCCGCCCCCGCCAAAACGCCAAAACCACCGAGTAAAACAGCCTCCGCTTCCATGGAATATGGCAAGCATGATAGTATTATGTCAGACAGAAATTTTCAGAAAGTCGGGTTATGGGGACACTTCTGGACGAAAAAGACGCTGATAAGGGGCAGAAAATGACCGAGAAAACCGAAGCGCCGGAAACCGGTTCAAAGGGCATGTATTTGACGCCGGAGAAGCCGCTCGACCTCTCCTCCGTCGACTCTGATTTATTCTCCGCGATCCTCTCGGGCGAAGTCGAATTTGTGCGCTCCCGCTTTCGCGGCAACGACCGCATGAGCGACGCGGAGGCGGTCCTCATGATCCGCACCCGCCGCGCGGAAGAAGAAAAATCCTACGCCAAGCATGTGGCGGCAGAACATTACCAGCAAGAACAGGAAGACCCGGCGAAAAAAATCGGCACGGCGTTCTTCGGCGGCATGACTTACGACGCGTTCATGCGCAATATGTCGCGCCCCGACAACGGCCAGACGCGCCAGGGCATTCCCGAGGCCGACATGTTCGGCGGCTATATCATGGGCGCCCGTTATTTCGACGCCTATGGCGGCGCTTACGACCAGCACGGCTACCAATTCGCGAACGGCAACTACAAAACCGCGGCGGGCGACCTGTTCGACATGGCGAAGGGCATCATCACACTGCTGGACGGCCGCGAGATCAAGCTGGCGCCGGAAATCGCGAAGAACGGCCGCGAAGTCATGATCATGGAAAAGACCCTGATGGACATCGCGATCGATGAATTCGACCAGCTTCAGGCGAAGACTGCGAATGATCTGGAGACGCCGTCGCTGAAGGGCAGCTTGATGAATACTGGTGAGGACGCGAAACCTTCTGCAAATGCATTGGACGTCGGCGCGCCCACGGGTGCGGCGATGGCAACGACGAGCGGCATTGCGGCGGCGGCGCTGCATGTGGCGGCACCGGCGGCGGTTGCAGCGGTTGCGGGCACGTCGACATCGGCGATCGACATGAATGCGGCGTTTGCGAATGACGAGGCGTTCCGCGCGGCCGCGTCGTATGAAGAAGGCGGCGGTTTGAGCCGTATGAACAAAGGCCGGCCCGGCAGCGAAGTAGGCATGCGCATGGCTGCGGTGTTCGTCTTCGAAAACGCGGCGGCCGGCCATACCGGCGACGAGCTGTGCCATGTGCACAAGCATCAGGAACACCGTGTGAGGCAGGCAGTGCGTGACTCGTACAAGGGCCGCAA
>JAQSWE010000078.1 GCA_029266795.1 Alphaproteobacteria bacterium
GCGATATACAAGGCCGCGCTGGAAAAACTGCCGCGCACGACGATGGAGGGTTACAGCTTCGGCCGCAGCTGGCTGGAGACCGATCCCGCGACGCAGAAAACCATGCTGGTGGTCGAGGCGCAGATGGCGGGGAAACCCACCGCCGAGGCTGACCTGTTCGTCGAACACGCCTCGGGCACCGCTTTCGGCAAGCCCGCCATCACTTTCGATGAAGGCAGCGGCATGACCGTTTTCCGCATCGAGCCGCATTCGAACGAAACACCGGACAAACTGGCAAAAGACCTCGCAACAGGCGACGTGACGCTGACCTTCGTCGATAACGGCATCGGCTTTGAAGGCAAGACGGCGCTGAACGCCGCGCCCGAAACCGCGCCGAAACCCATGAGCGTGCCGGGAAAACTGAAGGAAAAAATCACCAGCCTCGATATCGGCATCCTGCTGGGTGCGCTGCTGGGCGGGTTGATCCTCAACCTGATGCCCTGCGTATTGCCTGTGTTGTCGCTGAAAGTATTGTCGGTCGTGAGCCATGGCGGCCGCGACAGCCGCGGCAAGATCTTCAAAAGCTTCATGGCATCGGCGCTGGGTGTATTGGTATCGTTCTGGATCATGGCGGGCGCGCTGGTCGCTGCGAAGGCCGCCGGCAGCACCATAGGCTGGGGCATCCAGTTCCAGCATCCGGGCTTTCTGGTGTTCCTGATCGCCGTGCTGCTGCTGTTCGCGGTCAATATGTGGGGGCTGTTCGAAATCCCGCTGCCGCGCTTTATCGCGAAACACGCGGCGGCGAAGCACGAGAATGAGCCTACCATCACCGGGCATTTCCTGACCGGCGCGTTTGCTGCCTTGCTGGCGACGCCCTGCACCGCGCCGTTCCTCGGCACCGCCGTCGGATTTGCGCTGTCGCGCGGCGCGTATGAGATCTTCCTCATTTTCACGTTCCTCGGGTTAGGCCTTGCCCTGCCCTATATCGCGCTCGCGGTATCGCCGAAGGTTTTCAAGCTGATGCCCAAGCCCGGCAAATGGATGATTACGCTGCGCAAGGTTCTGGCAGTCGTGCTGCTGGCAACGGCGGTCTGGCTCGGCTCCGTGCTGTTCCGCGTCTCGGCGGAGCCTGCGCTCGATGCCGGCTGGCAGCAGTTTGATGCCGCGCTCATCGCGCCGGCGGTTGCCGAAGGGAAAACCGTCGTGGTCGATGTGACCGCCGACTGGTGCCTGACCTGCAAGGCGAACAAGAAATTCGTCCTCGACCAGGACGATGTGAAGGCCGCGCTGAACGCCGCCAATATCCTGCTCCTGCAGGCCGATTACACCCAGCAGGACGATGTGACCGCGCAGTACCTCGGCAGTTTCGGGCGCTATGGCATCCCGTTCAACGTCGTCTACGGGCCGGCGGCACCGGAGGGCATCGTGCTGCCCGAGCTGCTGACCAAAAAAGCGGTCATCGACGCGCTGAACGCGGCGGCAGGGGAATAAAGTTTTTCCATACTGGGGCGCCGCCACCGCTCCCGTTGACAGCAGCGTATAAACGCTTAGGCTGTTGATATGGTACATGAAAGCTTACAGCAGAAAAAACCGCCGGTCGGCACCAGCCAGTTCTATATGTGGCGTTGCGTCGTGGCCCTCGCCCATGCCGACGGCATGGTGCAGCAGGGGGAACGCGCCTACCTGACGCGCGTCTTCGGCAGGATGGGGCTTTCCGCCGAACAGGCGCGCATTTTTGAATCCGACATGGAAACCGCGCAGGATATCGCCGGCCTGCTGACCCATATCAACGAGCCCGAATGGCGCGGGCAGCTGGTGTATTTCGCGGGGCTGCTGGCGCGCGCCGATGGCGTGCTCGACCCGCAGGAAGACCATATCCTGAAAAAGCTGCGCGCCGACCAGATGTCGAGCCTCGACATGGCGCAGATCCGCGAAGATGTGAAAAAAGCCGTCGAGAGCGAGATATTCCGGCATGACCTGAAGATGAGCGAGCTGCGCCCGCAAGGCGGCCTGAGCGCGATCATCGACAGCCTGCTGCTCCGCCTCGGCATCGATATTTTGGAGAACTGACCATGACGCTGCCCCAGCCGCCCAAGCAAGTGATGCCCGACAGCCAGTACCAGATGTGGCGCGGCGTGATCGCCATCGCCCATGCCGATGGCAAGGTGCAGGAGGAGGAACGCGCTTACCTGAAAAAGGTGTTCCAGAACCTCGACCGCGTCTATGGCCTGACCCTGGCGCAGCGGCAGGAACTCGACGACGACATGCTGAACCCGAAAAAACTGGCCGATATCCTGCCCAAGATCACCGAGCCGCAGTTCCGCGGCATGCTGATCCATTTCGGCGAAGTGCTGGTCTGGTCGGATAACGAAGTGACCGCCGAGGAAGAAGACGTCATCAAGAAGCTCTATGCCGGCCAGATGTCGAGCATCGACGAAGGAAAGCTTCGCGCCGAAGTAAAGGCGCAGCTGGCCGCCACCAAGGCCGAGCACGACCGCGAACTGCAGAAAATCCATGCCACCGGCGAGCGCCGCAGCCCCGTCTTCCGCGGCTTCGACCGCCTGCTGCGCAAGCTCGGGATTGATATTTTAGAGTAATAGCTTTGTCATGCCAGCATATCGGCTTTGCCGATACTATAATTTGCCAGCGTAGCTGGCGTGCTGGCATCTCGCAGGCCGTAAAGACTGCCTTATAAATCCGCGCGTGACGCGCCGGAGATGCCAGCCTTCGCTGGCATGACAACGATTAGTAAAGTCCGCCCAGCCCCGTATTCACGCTTTCGCCGTATTCGGTCACGCCGGAGACGGGCTCGACGCTTTCACCGGTGAACATCATGGGCTCGTCGCCGGGTTCGGTGCCGTCGATGAAGGCTTCGAAGATGCTTTTTTCGTCGCCCATCTGGCTGCGCGTGCCGGTGACGGGGTTGATCTGCACCATGCGGATGCCGGGCGGCACGCGGAAGGGTACGGGCGGCACATCCTTTAGCGCCTTTTCCATGAATTCCTTCACGATGGGCGCCGCCACATGGCCGCCGGTTTCTTTCGCGCCCATCGGCTTCGGCTCGTCAAAGCCGACATAGGTGCCGACGATCAGGTCAGGCGTAAAGCCGATGAACCATGCGTCTTTCGCATCGTTTGTCGTGCCGGTCTTGCCCGCGATGGGGCGGCCGAGCGATTTCAGGCTGGTCGCGGTGCCGCGCTGCACGACGCCTTCCAGCATCGAGACGATCTGGTACATGTTGCGCGGATCGGCGATGTCGGGGCGGTTGTCGGCCAGCACGGGCGCTTCCTGATCGTTCCACGGCGTCATCGGGCCGCAGGTTTCGCAGGCGCGTTTGTCATGCACGAAAATGGTCTTGCCGTGGCGGTCCTGCACGCGGTCGATCAGCGTCGGCGTGATTTTCTTGCCGCCGTTGACGAAGGTGGAATAGCCCGCAACCATGCGTAAGAGCGTGGTTTCGCCAGCGCCGATCGACATCGACAGCATCGGCGGCAGGTTGTCGATCACGCCGAACTTGTTGCAAATGTCGACGATCTTGTCCATGCCGACATAATTGGCAAGGCGCACCGTCATCAGGTTGCGTGATTTTTCGAGGCCGACGCGCATCGTGGTGGGGCCGCCGAAATCATTCGTATAGTTTTTGGGCGCCCAGCGCTTGGTGCCCGGACCTTGATCCAGCACGAAGGGGGCATCGAGGATCAGCGTGGCGGGCGTGAAGCCCGCTTCCAAGCCCGCGAGATAGACGAAGGGCTTGAAGGCCGAACCCGGCTGGCGGATCGCCTGCGTTGCGCGGTTGAACCAGCTCATCTGGAAGGAGAAGCCGCCGGCCAGCGCGAAGATACGGCCCGTATGCGGGTCCATGACGATCAACCCGCCCGACACGTTCGGGATCTGGCGCAGCCAGTAGACGTCGCGGTCCTTGTCCTTTTCGCCCGAATCTTCGGTGAACCAGACATCGCCGACGGCCAGCAAGTCGCTGACTTTAGCGGGGGCTTTCTCGCCTTTGCGCTTCGCCCATTTCATTTTGTTAAGGGTGATGACGGCTTCCTTGCCGTTGCGTAAGCCCACGCGCGCTTCCTTGTCGCCCGTTTCCAGCACGACCGCGAGCTGGAAGCTGCCGGTGCCGAGCGGCTCCGGCACTTTCAAAAGGTTGTCGTGCCAGTCCTTGCCGGTTTCGATATGCGCCAACTTGTCGCTATGCAGGCCATAGCGCATATCGTAATTGATGAGACCGTGGCGCAGCGCTTCTTCCGCCATCGCCTGATATTCGGGGAGCATCGTCGAATGCGCGATGAGGCCGCCCTTCATCAAACCGTCTTCGCCATAGAGCTCCAGCAGTTTGCGGCGCACTTCTTCGGCAAAGTAAGGATGGTTGACGTATTGGGTCGCTTCG
Organism: Alphaproteobacteria bacterium; assembly: GCA_029266795.1. Classification (GTDB taxonomy): domain Bacteria; phylum Pseudomonadota; class Alphaproteobacteria; order Micavibrionales; family UBA2020; genus JAPWJZ01. Next base: position 4,373 of record JAQSWE010000078.1, read on the forward strand.
CGGTTGATGGTGGTGATAGGCTTCAATTTCGCAAGGTCGTATTCCGCCTTGGTGATATGGCCATTGTCCCACATTTCCTTCAAGACATAGTTGCGGCGTTCCAGCGCGGCGTCATAGCGTTTCGCGGGGTCGTAATCGCTGGGGGCTTTCGGCAGCCCCGCGAGAAATGCCGCTTCCTCCAGCGTCAATTCGTCCAGCGGCTTGTTGAAATATTCAAGGCTTGCCGCCGCGATGCCGTAGCTGCGCGCGCCGAGATAGATTTCGTTCAGGTAGAGTTCGAGAATTTTATTCTTCGGCAGTGCTTCCTCGATACGGAAGGACAAAATGGCTTCGCGGATCTTGCGACCGAATTTGGCGACGACGTCGCCTTTCTCCGCTTCCACTTCATCCTTCAGCAGGAAGTTCTTCGCGACCTGCTGGGTGATAGTGGACGCGCCCTTCATGCGCTTGCCCGGATGCAGCACGTTCTGCTTGATCGCACGCAAAATACCGATGGGGTCGATGCCTTTATGGGTGAAGAAGTTTTTGTCCTCGGCGGAAATGAACGCATTCACCACCAGCTTCGGCACGGAATCGACCGGCACGAAGACGCGCTTTTCATAGGCGAATTCAGCCAGCAGGCGACCGTCGCCCGCATAGGCGCGAGTCACGATGGGCGGATCATATTTCGACAGCGCGCTGTAATCCGGCAGGTCATGGCCGAAATAGAACAGGATGAAGGCGACACCCGCAACGCCGCCGAGGATGCCGAGCAAACCCAGCGATACGAACAGCGTGACGAGGCGCATAAAAAGGCCGCCACCGGATTTTTTCCGTTTGGCTTTTTTCTCGGCCTTTTTTTCGGCCTCGGGCTTTTTGGCCACCAGCGGTTTTTTCTGCTTCGGCGCGTTCGGGTTATTGGTGGGGTCGGCGATGGGACCTGCCATGTCAGACTTCCATTTTGATGGGGCCGGTGGCCGAACCCTTGATGAACTGGTCGACATATTCGTTGCCGGAATGGTCGATATCTTTTGCGTCGCCCTGCCAGATGATCTCGCCCTTGTAGATCATGGCGATGTTGTCGGCGATTTTGCGAGCGGAGGCCATGTCATGCGTGATCGACAGCGTCGTCGCGCCAAGGCCTTTGGATGTTTCCACGATCAGGTCGTTGATGACATCCGCCATGATGGGGTCGAGGCCGGTCGTGGGCTCGTCGAAGAAGATGATTTCGGGATTGGCGGCGATGGCGCGGGCAAGGCCCACGCGTTTTTGCATCCCGCCCGACAGTTCCGCCGGCAGCAGGTCCGCTACGCGGGGCGCGAGGCCAACGGCGCGCAGCTTTTCAATTGCCACCACGCGCGCCTCTTCCTTGCTGACGCCCTTGCCCTGCATCAGGCCGAAGCCGACATTTTCCCAGATGGGCAGTGAATCGAACAGCGCGCCGCCCTGGAACAGCATGCCGAATTTTTTCATCAGCTCGTCGCGCGACTTGCCGGTCGCGCCTGCGGTTTCGACGCCGTCCACCTTGATCGAGCCCTTATCCGGGCTCAGCAGGCCCAGCACGCATTTGATCATGACGGATTTGCCGGTGCCGGAGCCGCCGATGACGACCAGCGACTTGCCTTTTTCGATGGAAATATTGACGCCGCGCAGCACATGGTTGCGCCCGAAGGATTTGGTGACGTCTTTAAGCTCTAATTTAGGCTGTGCGGTCATGATTATTTCCCCGCAAAGAACAATTGGGTGAGGAAATAGTTCGTGATGAGGATCAGGATGGAGCTTGATACCACCGCCGTCGTCACCGCCGCGCCCACGCCCTGCGCGCCGCGCTGCGAGTTATAGCCGTTATAGCAGCCCATCAGGGTCACGATGAAACCGAAGGCCGATGCCTTCCACAAACCCGACACAACATCGTCATAAGTCAGGTATTCCCATGTCTTGTGCAGGTAATTTTCCGGTGCGAAGCCGAGCTTGTAAACGCCGACCAGATAACCGCCGAAGACACCGATAACATCGGCGATCAGCACCAGCACCGGCAGCATCAGCGTGCCGGCGATGAGACGCGGCGCGACAAGGTATTTAAAAGGGTTGGTCGACAGCGTTGTCAGCGCGTCGATCTGCTCCGTCACGCGCATGGTGCCAAGCTCCGCCGCAATCGACGCGCCGATACGCCCTGCAACCATCAGGCCTGCCAGCACGGGCGCAAGCTCACGCGTGACGGACAGGACGACGACCGTTGCAACAGCGCCCTCCGCCGAGAACCGCGAGAAGCCCGTGTAGCTTTGCAGCGCCAGCACCATCCCCGTGAACAGCGCGGTCATGCCAACGACGGGCAGCGAGTAATAGCCGATATCGATCAGCTGGCGCAGCAGCAGGCGCGGGTAAAACGGCGGCGTGAAGCAATGATAAATCGCCTGCGCGGTAAAGCGGAACAACCGGCCAGCGGAGGCGAGGAAATTCAGCACCGTCGCGCCAAGGCCCTGCAGGCTGTCGAGGGGCGACCAGCCGCGTTTTGTTTCTGCCGTTTTTTCTTCTGCGATGCTCATCTCATCCACCCGTGTAATGCCGCCGGTAACGCCGGCCCAGCGACGTCAGAATTTCGTAGCCGATCGTGCCCGCCTGCGCCGCGACTTCGTCGACCAGTTGCTGCGCGCCGATGATCTCCGCCCAGTCACCTTGGTTCGGCTGCACCTCGAGCGCGGTTGTATCGACGATGATGCTGTCCATCGACACGCGGCCGATGACGGGGCATTTTTCGCCGTTGATGACGACCTTGCCGCGCCCGGTCAGGCTGCGGAGGTAACCATCAGCATATCCTACTGAAATTGTGGCGCAATGTGCAGGGGCTGACGCCTTGTATGCCGCACCGTAGCCAACGGGAGATGATATGTCAATAAAACGCGTCTGGACAATGCGCGCCTTCAGCGTGACCGTGCCTTCCATCGGGTTAACGCCGCTCGACGGGTTTATTCCGTAAAGTCCACAGCCCGGGCGGGCGAGGTCGAAATGGTAGTCATCCCCCAGCAATATCCCCGCCGAATTGGCGAAGCTGAGCCGCACCGGCATACCGAGCGCGGATGTGAGCGATTTGAACGCCGCCAGCTGCTGCGCGTTCATGGGATGGTCTGGCTCATCCCCGCAGGACAGGTGGCTCATGACATAGCGCAGGTCGACCGCCTTCAGCATATCGCGGTTGAGCGTGCCGGCATCTTTGGCCGACAGACCGAGGCGGTTCATGCCGGTGTCGATATGCAGGATGGCGGGCTGGCGCTTGCCCGAAGTCGCTGAAAATTCCGTCCAGTAGGCTAGGTCCTGCAGCGAGTTCAGGACAGGCACGAAACCGTTTTCGGCGAAATCTTTCGGCGCTGCGCCGTAGGGGCCGTTCAGGACATAAATCAGCGCCTCTTTCGGCAGCACGGCACGGATGGCAACCGCTTCGTCGAAATGGGCGACGAAGAAATGGCGGCATTCCTGATCGAAGATCGCGCGCGCCACCTGCGGCGCTCCCAAACCATACGCATCCGCCTTCACGACCGCCGCGCAGTCGGCGCCGTTCTTCAGCATCTTGCGGAAGGCGAGGTAATTGCGGGCTACTTTGTCGAGGTGGATTTCCAGCACCGACGCAGCGCCGCTGTAATCATTCTGTTTCTTCGACACGGTAGTTTTCAAGGTTGGAGAAACGCGTGAATTCGCCGTCGAATTTCAGTTTCAGCGTGCCGATCGGGCCATGGCGCTGCTTGGCGATGATGCATTCGGCGACGTTATGCGCGTCTTCGAGGCGCGCCTGCCATGCCGCGTAATCTTCGCGGAATTTTTCTTCGGACTGGTTCGCGCCGCGCTTCGGTTCTTCGCGGCTGAGATAGTATTCGTCGCGATACACGAACATGACGACGTCCGCGTCCTGCTCAATCGATCCCGATTCACGCAAGTCCGAGAGCTGCGGGCGCTTGTTTTCGCGGTTTTCGACGGCACGGGAGAGCTGCGACAGCGCCAGCACGGGCACTTCCAGTTCCTTCGCCAGCGCCTTCAATCCGCGCGTAATCTCGGAAATTTCAAGGACGCGGTTTTCCTGCCCGCCCTTGCCGGAGCCGGAGACCAGCTGCAAATAGTCGATCACGATCATGCCGAGTTTATGCTGGCGCTGCAGGCGGCGGGAGCGTGTGCGGATCGCGCCGATGGTGAGCGCGGGCGTATCGTCGATAAACAGCGGCGATGCCGCCAGCTCCTGACTTGCATTCACGAAGCTGTGGAAATCGGTATCCTTCACTTCGCCACGGCGGATCTTGTCGGAGGCGACGGAGGATATATCGGCGAGAATACGTGTCGCGAGCTGTTCGGCGGACATTTCAAGCGAGAAGAAGACGACGACCGCGCCCTCTTTGCCGCCGGTCTGCAGATGCGCGCGGGCGGCGTTGAAGGCGATGTTGGTCGCAAGCGCGGTCTTGCCCATCGAGGGACGTCCGGCGAGGATGATAAGGTCGGAGCGCTGCAAGCCGCCCATTTTTTTATCGATGTCGATCAGGCCGGTCGTGATGCCGGTAATCAGGCCTTCGCGCTGATAGGCCAGCTGCGCCTGCTGGATCGCCTTGGTCAGCGCGGTTGAAAAGGTAACAGCGCCGCCCTTGAAATCGCCGGCGGTCGCAAGTTCGAACAAGCGCTTTTCCGTCTGCTCGATCTGCAGCGATGCGGTTTGCTCGACCGAATGATCATACGCCTCGTTCACCACATCTTCGCCCAGCGTCACCAGCGCGCGGCGCAGGTGGAGTTCGTAAATCGTGCGGCCGTAATCCTCGACGTTGACGACGGAGATGATGTGGGAGGCGAGATCGGCGAGGTATTGTCCGCCGCCGACTTGGCTCAAATCCTGGTCTTTCTCGAAATAATTCTTCAGCGTGATCGGGCTCGCATCCTGACCGCGTTCGATAAAGGTCGAGATCGCCTGATAGATGCGGCCATGCACGGAATTGTAGAAATGTTCGGGGCGCAGGAATTCGGAGACTTTTTCCAGCGACTTGTTATTGACCAGCAGTGCGCCGAGGAGCGCCTGTTCGACTTCCTCGTTATGCGGCATGACACGGTATTCCGCGTCTGTGGCGCGGGATTTCGTGATGTCGGAGAGTTTTACGGCGTCGGCTGTCATGTCGTAAAAAATAGCAGAACGCCCCTGCGGATAACATGATTCTT
>JAQSWE010000079.1:0-7392 GCA_029266795.1 Alphaproteobacteria bacterium
GGAATGCTGAGCGACAGGGCCGCCGCGACGAAAAGGGGAATATATGCGCGCTGTTTCATTGTGAGTGCGGGAGCCCTTCAGGAAAGCCGTAAAGCCGTGGCATCAAGGATAATACGGCAGAGGCCAGTATAAAAGCCTTTGCCGTTTAAATCCTTAACTTTTTTGCGTCTGGTTTTCCTAATCCTGAAGAGGAGGAATTATTCAGCCATGCCGATTGCCGACATGTAAAGCTCGAGCAGCTCGGCTTCCTCGCGGCGTTTTTCGACGTTGGTTTTGCGTAATGAGACGATCTTGCGCATGATCTTCACTTCGAAGCCGAGGCTTTTCGCTTCGCTGTAAACGTCGCGGATATCTTCCGCGAGGGCCTTTTTCTCTTCTTCCAGACGCTCGACGCGCTCGAGGAAGGATTTCAGGCGCTGGCCGGATACGTTCGTGGGGACGGCTTTTTCTTCTTGTTCGTCGTCGTCGCGGGTCTTCAGGCTTGATTTTGGCATAATACGGCTCCCTCTGGAATGAAGGGCATCATAAGACTTTCCAAAACAAGGTCAAGGGCGTGAATCGGGCGGCGGCAAGACCGTGATAAGGCTGGAAGAATCCAAGTGCCGCAAGACCTCCACAAGGTCGGCGAATCTCAAACCCACGCAACCCGCCGTCGGCGTGAAATCGGGGCGGGCCAGATGCATGAAAATCGCGCTGCCCTTCCCCGCCGTCACCGGCGCGTCGTTATACCCGATGATGACGCAGATATCGTACAGGTTGTCGTCGCGCGTCATGCGGTCATGCACCGACGGATGCGGCAGGGTGATCTGTTTATTGTAGTCATCATGCGCGGGATCTTCGCACCAGCCGGTATCGGGGGTCAGTTCGTGCACCGGCAATCCGGTTTCCGGTTTTTCGATCCGGTCGGCACGGTAGAGGACATAGCGGAACGGATAGGTGCCAACCGGCGTCTTGCCGTCGCCTTCCGATTTATCGAGCGTCACGCCGGTGCGGCCGAGCGTACAGTCGAAACGCTGCTGACCGATAAAAAGGACGCCGGTGGTGGCGGTTTGCGACGATGTCTGGACGACGATGTTCATGCCGCATCATGGCACAGGATGCGCGTTAAATCAAAATGCGGCGGATTAAGACTACAGGCGGCTCATCGCGGCGTATTTGTCGAGGCCGACCATCATCTGCTTCGCAATTAGTTCCGACGGCACGGCGCGATTCTCGCCCGACGCCGCCGGAACTTCTTGTGAGAGAAGCGCGGTTTTGACATTCACCTGGCCTTGCGCGGGCATTATGCCGTTGCTTCCAGCAGGTCCGCTCTTCGGTGTAGGAACCATCGTGCCATCTTTGTAGGAGTAGGCCGCCGGTCCATTTCCGGTCGCCCCCGTGCGATAGGACAGCTTTGTAGGAGCGGGTCCCGGGGATGACGGAAAATCTTGTTTCGTTGCATTTGCGCTGGCATCGTCGCGAGCATAAAGAACGCCCTGCGGTTTGTCGTTTTTCACCATCGCGGTGACGTCGATTTCCTGCGAGGCGGTTGCACCGCTGCGCATATCGCGCGCGAAGGCCATCAATGCGTTGCGGGCGCCGTCGTCGTTGACGGGTTGCTGGGTGGCGGGCGCTGCAGGCGCAGCGGGGGAAAGCGTTGCGCGCGCCTTATCGGCATCGGCTGCGTTGCGCGCATAGAGCACGCCTTGGGCTTTATCTTGCGGCGCGGCGTCGTTCCAGGCGATATCCTGCAAGCGCTGGCCGTTTTTGTTTTCGGCGACCTGTATTTCATCCGGTGCGTTCTTGCCGGATTTCTTGTTGAACATCGCCATGACGTTTTCGCCGATGTCCTTGCCGGTCTTGTGTTCGACCGCGACATTCGCAAGGCCGACAGCCGCACCGATCGGGCCGCCGTAAAGCGCATCGCCCGCCACACGGGCCATCGGGCTGATCTCGTCACCCGTGATGTTGCGGTAGATCGTGCTGATGACGGGAATGTGCTGGAGCGGATTAATGATGTCGAGGATTGCGCCGAGGAAGCTTAAGAACCCACCGAAGCCCGATTTGTGTTTCGTGCCGGCGACTTTTTCGGTCTCGCCTGCGTTCGAGGCCTCATCGACCATGCCGGAAAACTTCGTCGCATCCGACATCATTGCTTTCGACGGCGAAGCCGTCAGGGCTCTGGCCGACGTCATGCCCGCCGTGCGGTCCTCGCCCCTGAAGCCTGATGTATATGTCGACGATTCAATCATTGAACCCGTTACTCCTTGCGCAGATATCGTTGCAAATGGTGTGCCATTTCTTGAACGGGAAAACGGCTTAATATTAAACCATTGATTTATATGAATATTATTCCAAACCAGATGATGAAGCAGACCAGCCTGTCCTCGGGCGCGGTTACGACCACCGCCTTCCTCGACCGTATCCAGACATTTCACGGCGCGTCGGAAGCGCAGGCCTCCATCTCGGCCAAGATCGGCAAGCTGGCGGATGCGTTTTCCACCCTCTCCGCCGACCCCAGCAGCACGACGCAGCTGTCGAACACCGTTGCGCAGGCGCGGCAGGTGGCCGAGACGTTCAATAAATTCACGACGCTGATGAACGGCATGAAGAACGAAGCGGAAGACAAGATCGCCGCCGGCGTGACGGAAGTCAACGCGCAGCTGAAAATCATCGCGAGCCTGAACATCCAGATCCAGAACCTGACCGCCGCCGGCAAATCGGCCGCCGACCTTGAAGACAAGCGCGACATGGCAGTCGCGCAGGTGTCGAAATACATGGAAGTCACAACCGTCATCGGCACGAACAACAAAATGGTCGTAATGACGAAACAGGGTCAGGCGCTTGTCGACGGCGCGGCGCAGGAACTGTTCTTCGCCAAATCCGCGCAGGACGCGACCACCTATTACCCCGCAACCGCGGGCGGCATCCATATCGGCAATGCGAATGGCACCGAAATCCCGCAAGGCCAGATCGGCGGCGAAATGGGCGCGCTGTTCACGCTGCGCGACGAAACGCTGCCGACCTATCAGGCGCAGATGGACGAAATGGCGCAAAAGCTAGCCTTCCGCTTTGAACAACAGGGCCTGCGCCTGTTCACAGACGCGAACGGCAACGTGCCCGCAAACGTGGCCGATCCCGGCATCACCGGCTATTCCGGCTTTGCGGGCCAGATCCGCGTCAACCAGGCGGTCATCACCAACCCCGCGCTGATCCGCACCGGCACCACCAATGCGGTCATTCCCGCAGGGTCGAACGAAGTCATCCGCCGGATTTCCGAATTCGCGCTTGGCGCATTCCAGTCCGAAACGGCGAACGGCACGGCCGATCTGACGGCGGGCGACCTGTTCACGACGCTGGGCATCACGCAATCGAACCGCATCAACGGCACGACCAACCTGAACAGCTATACCCCCGACCTCGATGCCGCACCCAACATCACCGCCCCCGCCAACTTCACGATCGATGTCGGCGCGGGCGCATTCAACGTCACGATCAACCCCGGCGAAACCGCGCTCGATCTCGTCAACAACATCAACGCGGCGGCAGGCTCGAACGTCGCGGCGCTTTCCAGCGGCGGCCAGCTTGTGCTGACCGGCACCGGCGACATCACGATCACCGATATCGATCTGGGCGCAGGCATTCAGGACCTCGGCCTCGATTTCACGACTTACCCCGCGCAGAACCCGTCCTTCACCGTGCAGGTCGGCAGCCAGAACCCGATCACGGTATCGATTGCGCCCGGCGATACCTCGGTCGAACTTCTCGCGCAGCTGAACGCCATTCCCAACCTGTCCGCAACGCTGGGCACGGGCGGCGAGCTGATCCTGACGCCCGTCAACGGCGGCGACCTGACTCTGCAAAACAGCGTCGGCACGCCGCTCACCGCCATGGGCGTGACCGTGACGAATACGGCGCATACCCCGTTCCGCCAGAACAACCTCGGCCCCAATGGCGGGTTGTCGATCGGCCTTGTCGCGAATGCGGCGATTGGCGATTTCGCGCGCGCCGTGCTGACCGACCAGGCGCAGGACGCGAATGCCGCGACCGCCGCCGCCACGCAGGAAGACAGTTATTTGCAGACCCTGACAACCCGCTTTTCCGACGAGAGCGGCGTCGACCTCGACGAAGAAGTGTCGGAGCTGATCCGCGTGCAGACCGCCTATGCGGCGGCCGCGCGGATGATCTCGGCATCCGAAAAGATGCTCGACGACCTGCTGAACGCGATTTGATGACGGAGAAATGACATGACGATTTCAAAAGTATCCTTTCTGGGCTCGACGCAGGCGAATATCGCGCGGCTGAAGGACATGAACGCGACGATGGCCGATCTGCAGCGCCAGATCGCATCGACCAAGAAATATGACACGCTGGCGGGTTTCGGCGCCGACGCAACCAACATCCAGCGCAACCGCAGCGACCTGGGACGCGTGCAAAGCTATCTCGACAATATCAGCGGGCTTACCTCCCGCATCACGCAGATGAACACGGCGATGGACAGCACACGCGATGCGGTGATGCAGATGATCGACGGCATCACGACCGCCGTGCGCGACAGCGCCGCCGATATCCCGTCGCTGAAAGTGATCGCGCAGAACGCGCTCGATTTCGTGCAGGACCTCGCGAACCTGAAAGTCGACGGACGCTATTTGTTCGCGGGCTCCGATACCGCGAGCGCCCCGTTTTCCGACGAAAACACCCTCAACAACAATTTCCAGCAGCAGGTGTCCGACTGGCTGACGGGCGTCAATTCGACCGCCCAGCTGACGGCGAACGTCGCCGGCTTCACCACCGCCGATGTCGGCATGAACCCCGGCCTGTCGGCTGCGGGACAGGTGACGATGCGCATCGGCGAGACGACGGAAATCGATTATACCGTCCGCGCCGATACCGACGGTTTTCAGGACATCATCAAGGCGCTCGGCTTCATGGCGAATATGCAGGCACCCGGCCCGGGCGACATCCCGACGCCCGCGGATCTTGACGACGTCATCCAGAACATCATGGATATCGCGCGCGGCGGGGTCGAGAAGCTGGATGCGGCTGCCACGCGCCTGGGCGGGAATTTCAACCTGCTGAACGCGGTGCAGGCGAACCACGAAAGCGACCTTGCGACCCTGCAGGGTCTTGTCGGCAAGGCGGAGAACGCGGATACGACCGATGTGGTGACGCAGATACAGGCACTGCAGACGCAGCTACAGGCATCGTATGAAGTCACGAGCATGGTCAACCAGCTCTCGCTCATCAACTTCCTCTAATTCCTTTTCCCTCCCGGAAAGAAAACCGCCGCGCGTGATGCCGGCGGTTTTTTTCATGCGGAAATTATCCTGCGCCGCCAGAGGCTTGCATTTCAATAATTGCGTTTATCGCATATTTGTGTTACGGTATAGAGGCTGGGTTATTGAACATTGTGAATCAAAAAGCACGAAAGACCCCGCCCCTCCGTCGCGGCGGGGCATAAGCCATTGAAAACAAGTATCAAATTCCCGTTGACTCCATGCTGCGTTATGGAATATATTCTTTGCATCCCCTTATAAACATTCATAAATCAAACGGGAGTGGTGTGATGAACGCAATGAAAAGAGCCCTGCTGACGGGCGTGGCCAGCCTGACCCTCGCCTTCGGCGGCGCCGTCGCGCAAGCGCAAACGCAACAACCCCCTGCCCCGAACGCGCAGACGCAGACGGTGCAGCAGAACACGCTCACCTTCACGCAATTGCAGCAAAGCTATTCGACCCGCGCCAGCCAGCGCCTCGCCGCCCTCGAGACGCGCGTGAACAAGGACCGCCCCGCAGATGCCCCGCGCATCGTTTTCGTCGACCCCGACCAGATCAGCACGCAGCTGCAGCTGCGCCAGACGCCCGTGCCGCAATTCGGCCAGCTGATGCAGGAATACCTGACCGCGAAAAAAGTATCCGGCCTGTCGCCGCAGGAGTTGGCGGTGATTGCGCAGACATCCTTCACCATGCAGCAGGGCGCTTTCGCGCCGCAGGCGCTGCGCCCCGGCCTGACCGGCGCGGCACTGGCACAGACCGCCGCCGTGGTCGTGCCGTATAACCCGAACCTGTCGGCGACAGAGTTCATGGAGCAGTCCTTCATCCTGCGCACCGGCGACGGCAATGCCGTGAATACGCTGGAGCAGGCGAGCCTGAAGATCGCCATCACCCGCGAACAGATGGCCGATATCACCGGCGCGAAAAGCGCATGGCGCAGCTTCGACACGCGCTACCTGCCCACCATCGCGACCGCAACCGGTTTCGACCAAGTCATGGCGCTGCACCGCACCGAAACTTTCTCCGAAGTCGGCGCGCTGATGCAAACGGTGAAGGACGGGGGCGCGACCTCGCTCATCACCGAATACGCGAATTTCAAGGCAACCGTCGTGGCGCTGACCGAAAGCCCGCGCACCAAGGTGTATGAATCGGACAATACGTCTTTCTTCGGCGCGATCGTCGCGACCACCTACCCTGCCCTGTTCGAATTGCAGGCGCGCATCGACAAGATGGGCGTCGAGAATTTCCGCAAGCTGACGCCGACGCAGCTGCGCGACATGGCCTATGACATCACCGAAAAAACCGCGCTGACACCGGCGCAGGCAACCCACCTGTCGGGCGTGGCGGCGCTGGGCGACGAATATTTCCGCACGCTCGTCCAGAACAATGTCGACGGGCGCGCCATGGACGACGCGCTGCAATTCGTGCGCACGGCCTATGAATTCAAGGCGGAGATCGTCAAGAAAACGCTGGAGGGTCCGGATATCGCCGAAGCGCTGCAGCACCTGTTCGGTGGCGGCGGGGCAGCGACGCCCCAGATCGCGCCGTGGCAGATGTTCGACCTGCTGCAGGCGAAAATCTACAGCGATCCCGCCGTTGCAAAAAATCCGGGCGATGTGAAGGCGCTGCTGAATGCCCGCCGCGACCTGATCGATCAGGCGCGCGAATTGCTCGACAAACATCCGGAAAAAGCCGATGGCATGCAGCAGATTTTGCAGGGCATCTTCACCAGCGACCCGCTGTTCCGCCAGTCACCCCCGCGCCCCGAAGGCCCGAAGGTACAGCCGCCGCGGTTGCAGCAGGCTTAAGCCGCCGAGGGCGGTTTTGACGGCGGATTAACGTTGAAGATTTTGGGGCGCTTCGGCTTGCTGTTGTTGTTGGCAGCTTCCGGCGTATCGGGCTTGTCCTGCGGCGCGTTGATCTGCATGTAATTCTTGTCGTTCCAGCGCAGCCCCTGCAATGTTTTAAATCCGACCAGTTTCGGGCGGCCCTTGCTTTCGGGATTGACCGACTCAACGCCCGATTTCGTCACGCGCAGCACATCGCCGTTATCGGCGGAGAAGCTGTTGAAGCCAAGTTTTGCCAGCGCCTCGCGGTTCGCTTCGCGCAAATGGGTATCGCCGTGGATGGGCAGCACGTT
>JAQSWE010000079.1:7420-16912 GCA_029266795.1 Alphaproteobacteria bacterium
CGGCAGGCGCGCATGGGCGTGGGAATAGAGCGTTTCTTCCGTCTTCGTCAAAACCTTGAAGCCCTTGGCGCGCAGGATGGAGAGCATGCGCTCCCGCATCGCTTCCTGTCCGGGGATGGAAGTTGCGACCAGCAGGATGATGTCCTTGTCTTTATCCAGCGTCAGCGTGGGATGCACGCCGTCGGCGGCGCGCGGCAGCACGGAATTGGGCATGCCCGTCGCGCCCGTCACGATGACGACGGCGGAACCGGGTCGTGCCTCGGCCAGATCCTTCGCGGCGCGGCCTTTATCCAGCATCCGCACCTCGATCTCGCGGCCGAGCGCATCGGACAGCGACATGCCCGTCGCCTTCAATGCCGCCAGCGACTGTTCGTGCGACCAGCCGGAAATCCAGAGTGAACGGTTGGCATCCGCCGCAACCTTGGCGACGGAGGCGAGGTTTTCTTCATAGCCGCTGAGCACGCCGATGACGAAGCGCTTGCCCGGATATTTTTTCATGAGGCCGCGCAGCGTGTCGCGCACATCAGCTTCATGCGTCGTCGGCACGTCGCGGTCGGCACCGGTTGAATCGAGCAGCAGCAGGTCGACGGGCTTGCCCGCGATCATGCGGCTGAAATGCGCGTTGTTGAAGGCGGGGCCCCAGACGACCGTCGGGTCCATCTTGAAATCGCCGGGGTTGAGGATATTCCCCTCCGGCGTTTCGATGAAAAATCCCGCCGATTGCGGCGTGGAATGCGACACCCAGAAAGCGTTGACCTTGATCTTGCCTTCTTGCACGGGCGTGCCGGGGGCGATGGAAATCATGTCGGGCCAGTCTTCGGGATCGATATTCGCGTTGGTGAGTTCCTGTTCCAGCCGCTTCACGGTATAGGGCGTCGCGTAAATCCTCGGCAGTTCATAGCCCATCAGGATATAGAACGGGATCGCGCCCATGTGGTCGACATGGTTATGCGTGAGGAAGATGGCGTCCACTGGCTCCGCCGGTTTGACGCCGCTGCCCTTTTTCGCGAAGTGCTTTTCCATGTCGGGAATGACGTTGTCGCAGGCGGAAAGCTCGGGGTATTCGGCGAATTTGCTTTCGCCGATCAGCGATCCGGCGTCGAACATCACGCGGGTTGTTTTCACCGCGCCATCCGCGCCGGTTTCGGAATAGACGGCCATGCCGGCATTCGCGCCGATGCGGTGTTTGTTATTGCCGCCCAAAATATGCCAATGCAGCGATTTCCCGGTGTCGGTGTTGTTTTTATCGGGCGTGATCGGCGGCATGTCGGTCATGCGGCGGCCCCTTCGCCGGTGTCGTCGGCGAGGCGCATCCATGTCCAGAGGATGGATTCGAGATGCGCGCGCTTGGGCGGGTTTTCAGGGCCGGTGAAATCGGGGAGCGTGACGACCATCTGCTGCAGGTCATCAAGGCTCAGCTTCAGCCTTTCCGTTGTCGGATAGGTTTCGATAAGCGCGCGCGCGATGCGTTCACGATCGGACCAGCTGAGTGGCATCAAAGTATCCCCGTAACTATGGATAGCTTGAATCGGACGATACCAGACACAAGATGTTGTGTCGACTGGTGGAGAGCGGTTGTTCAAAAGAAGCAAGATTGTGATTATTACATAATCCGCTAACAAGATTATCCCGCGCTGCAGCAAGCAGGCGCGGGATAATGAAATATCAGTGCGGTAAAATTCCTAGCAGGGGCCGCTGGCCGAGGTGTCTTCGCAGCCGTAATCGCCGTCGGCGGACGGGTTGTTACCGGAAACGGCCGTCCACGGACATTCGAACACGGCGGCGGCGGGCCCGGTCAGCACCAGCACGAGGGCGAGGGCCGCAAGGACGATCGTCGTTTTCTTTTTCATGTCATGTCTCCCTTAACGAGCAAATTCTTAGCGGGTCGGTGCAGCGTCATCCAGGTCATGCGGGATGTCGGAGTCGAGGTTGTTGGCATATTGCGCAGCAGACATCCACAGCAGCTCTTCCCAGCGTTTGTAGAGGTCGTTCATCTGCTGCATCTTGATCGCGTTGACGGAGCCCTGTTCGCGCAAGACGGCCTCGGGTTCGTTCACCATGCGCACGACCCATTGCGGGTCGCGGTGGCGGTCCATCGTCATCGCCTGCATCAATTCGCGGTAGCTGGCATCGGTCGCGGCGTCGCCCGGGGGAAGGCCGGCCGCCACGCGCACGTCCTGCGTGTTCACACCGGAGCCGCCCGCGCGTTCCGCCACCAGCTGGCCGACCACGTTATAGATGGTGTTGAGGCGCGCGCTTTGTGTGCGGCGGTCCAGAATGGTTTCCTGGCCCTGCGGCGCGTTGATGACCTGCGCGGGGACGGGGTTCGGCGTTTTCAGGCCGATGAAGTAGCGGGTCGCGGCCTCCACGATATCGCGCTGTTTCGGGTCTTCCATGTCGATCGTCTGCTTGTCGCCCCAGAGGAGGCCGGGCAGGTTGGTGTGCTTGTGCGCGGTCACGGGGTCGGCCGCCACGGTGCAGCCCTGGTCGCCGACGGCGGGATCGCACCATTTGTTCACGTAGTCGTTCCAGAGCCAGTTGCTTTCAGCGCCGGACCCCATTTCGGACGGGCTGCCGGTCGCGTTCGCGCGGCGAGGCTGCGCTTCCTTGGCCATGGCGCGGGCCAGCGCGCGGGACATCAGGTAGGCCTGCGTCACGCCGCCTGCGGTCGCGGCGCCGCCGGGGGCCGCGAGCGAGTCGACCGCGCAGGACGCTTCGTTCGGCTGGTAGCGGCGGGTCGCTTCGACCTGCTGCTGGTTGACGTCGTTGGTGATCTCGTTCTGCATCTGCGCGTCCATCAGCGAGCCCAGCTGGCGCGACTGGTCCACCTGGTCGGCGGAAAGCTGCATCGTCTGGTGCTTCATCGCGCAGAGGAAGCAGTTGTGGGAGGAGTTCCACCACCAGTTGGTGAGGCCGACGCGGATGTTGAAGTCGAATTCGTACAGGCGGTTCAGCATCTCGTATTTCGCGCGGTGCGTCACGAGCTCGGTGATGAAGTTCTCTTCCTGGTCGATGAAGTCGTTCAGTTCGTCCACGATGTCGCTTGCGAGGTCGCTGAAGTCGGACGAGGCGTCCATGGGCGTTTCGCAGGCCTGCGCATAGGCATTGGAAGACGGCGTCAGGATCGCGCAGAAGGCGAGGACGGGGAGCGCCATCCACAGCGGGGATTTCTTCGGCACTTGCGTTTCCTTTGCGGGCCCAGATGTAAAGAACATGCGCTCTCCTTACCGGATCGGTACGTTGGACTGCTGGTCGGTCGTCAGGTCGCCCTGGTTTTCGTCCAGCCAGTTCGAGGTCTCGGCGACGAAGACGTTGGCGATTTTCTCGGTTTTCTCGACCATCTTGTAGATCAGCATGAGGTTATAGGCCTGCAGGAACACTTCCTTGCGGTTGGTTGTCGACGAGGAGTCCTGAAGGTCGACGTAATAGCTGGGGTTCCACAGCTGCTCCAGCGTCGACTGGCGGATCTCGCGGTCGGAGGGGCGGGCGTTGGCGTCGGTGATACCCTGGCTCTGGCGCAGCGCCTGCACTTCGGGCGCGGCCTCGCCGGGCGTGCGCTCGCCGACCACGTCATAGATGAGCGCGCCGACCGCGTCCATCTGCGTTGCGTAAGCGCGCTGTTCCTGGCGGCGGTCCTTCAGCGAGGGCGCGGCGAGCGCGTCCTGCGGAATGGGGGCCGGCGCCTCGTAGCCGATCAGGTTAAAGACCAGCTCGTTCACGGCGAGCTTGTAGTTGGGGTCAGTATTCATCGGGATCGTTTCGCGGCCGAACAACGTCTTGGACGGGGTGACGTGCGCGTTGACGAGCGGGTTGCCCGCCGCGCAGCCTGAATTCCCGCCGTTCATGCGGTCGTCGCAGAAGAGCGTGCGGTAGCGGTTCCAGCGCACAGCCGCCAGCTGGCCGGGGCCTTTTTGGGCGTCGGAGCCGGTGCCGTTCAGCGCAACACCGGTATTTTCCTTGCCAAGGCCGGTCGAGATCGCCTTCGCGGTGCGGGTCGTGGTCGCCATGTATCTCGCGGCGGTGTCGAAGCGGCAGCCTTCATTGGTCGGCTGGAACTGCTTCTTCGCCTGCACTTCGATCTGCTGCAGCGAACGCTGGTTGAGCGTCATGTTGCTGGTGTCGAACAAGCTGTTCATGTTCCGCGTGCCGTCATTGAGCGACGAGTTCAGCTGTCCGGTCATGTTTTGCAGCGCTTCGAGATAGTCGTCCCAGAAATCGCGCAGGCGGTTGTAGAGGCGGGTTTCGAACGCCTTCAGCGCGGCGTTAAGCAGCGCCTGCGTCACTTGCGTCGTCAGCGTCCAGGCGGTGGGCAGGATGCCGCCGCCGGTGGGCGGGGTCGCAAGGTAATTCGCGTTCAGGAGCGCAACGGTCGAGGCCGCAAAGCCGGCGGCCGCGATTTGCGTGACGCCCGGGACTTCGCACTGGGCGGATGCCGGTGCGGGCGCGAGGAATACCGCGAGCGCAAGGATGATGGCGGCAAATTTCATACGGATCATGGTCCTTTCGCCCTTTCTGCTTGCGGAACGGTCGAAGGCATCTGGTCGGCAAGGATCGCAACCTGCACGGCCAGCGTCACGCCCATGCGCTCCAGCAGTTCGTAATAGTCGCGCAGCTGCATCAGATAAAAGCTTTCGATCGTCAGCTTTTCCATTTCAAGGTCGGATTCGTCGGTCGTCATGCCGTTCGCGTATTTGCCCGAGTTGAAGCGGTCGATGGAAATCGCGTGCAGCACTTCCTTGTAGCTGGGGTTGTCGGACATTTCGCAAGGCGAGCCGTCGGCGGCGGTCGAGCAGGTGCCGGCGGGGCCGGTCGTTGCCCCCGCGGTCGGTGCCGCGCCGCCTTCCTGACGGAGCTGCGAGACCCAGGTCGCCAGGCGCGTGCCGGGTGTGCGCCAGGCGATGCCGAGCTGCGGCACGGTGCGGATCGCGGCCATGCGCGCGAGGTAGGAGCGGCGGTCGACCCATTCCTGCTGGGCCTGCGCCGATCTCATGACCTGCGGCGACATGGGGTCGGGCGTCGGGTCGCCGGTCAGGTTGTCGAGCAGCGCCTTGGTGGCCGCTTCGTATTTCGGGCCCTGGGTGCCGTCATGCAGGGGGATGGTGAGCGTGCCGTACAGCGTCTTGGTGATCTGCACGTCCGCGTTGTAAAGGCCGGCGGGCGTCACGCCGCTGCAGTTGTTATAGCCGTCGTTGTCGGTCGGATCGCAGAAGGTGCTTTCATAGGTCGCGCTGCGCGCCTGCAGTTTCGCGCCACGTCCTTTGGCGGACGGCGTGCCGCGGCGGTTGAGGCCGTCGTCGAAAGTGATTTTCTGCATCGCCTTGCGCATATTGCCCGCGATGTTCTGCTGGCGGCCGGAACCGCCGGCGGCGGCGGCACCCGAGCAGGCGCCGTTTTCCGTCGCGCGGAAGACGCGCGCGTCGCGCTGTTCCTGCTCCATATGGCCGACGTTGATCTGGTCCTCGTCCTCCGCGTCCTGCCCCGCCTGGAAGGTGCGGTTCTGGTCGGCGGCGGCCGTGTTCATCTGGTCGGTCATATCCATCATGGAGGGCTTCATGCCGTAATACCACATGGTGTCGAACCAGTCGATGTAGCCAAGCTCGATGTCGTTCAGGCGGTCCATGAGCGCGTAGAGCATCGCGTCCACGATACCGCCGAGATAACCCTCGAGACCGTTGCCGGAGTTGACCATGCCGCCGCCGCGCTGCGTCGCCATATAGGGCGGGATCTGGTTGACGAGGTTTTCAAGCGTGGTCTCGAACGCGTTCCAGATCGTGTTGACGGCGGTTTCAGATGTCGTGGAGGGTTCGCAAGGCGGGGTCACGGGCGGCGTCGCGCAGGCGGATGGGCAAGGACCGCCCGTCACCACCACGGGCGTGGCCGGCGGGACGTCCATCTGCGCGTAGCAGGCGCTGTTGTCCGCCACCATCGCATTGTAGCCCACGAGGAAGAAACCGATCATCACGGCTGCCATCGAGCCCATGCCGAACCGGAAACCTGACAATTTCTGCAGCAGCGTTTTTTTCATGGCGTTGCTCACTTTGTCGGCCTGTCGTCTGTGTTTTCAAGAAGCGATTTGGAAGCGCGCACGTTTTCCGAGACTTCGGCTGCCAGCATGACGGCGTAGCGGTCCATCAGGTCGAGCTGGTCGGTCAGCTGCATCGCCATGAACGCCTGCTGCACGACCATCTCGCGGCCGTTGTTTTCAGGGTTGTCCACCTGGTCGACGGAATAGGTGCCGGTGCGGAACCGCTCGGACATCATGACCTGCATGATCTCGTTGCGGGACGGGTTGCGGTTGGGCGCGAAATAGGCAGGGTCGACGCCCGCGCCGCCGGGCTGGTCGCCGGAGGCGCCGGCCGCGATGCCGCGCATCTGTTCGAGGAACTCGCCGGAGCGGGAGCCGGGCGCGCGGCGCGCAACGACGAAGTAAAGCGCGTCATAGACCGACTGGCGTTTCGCCTTGTACGATTCGCCAATCATCACCTGTTCCTGGCCCTTGGCGGAACCGGTTTCCACCGCGCCTTCGGGAATCGGCTCGCGCACGCGGGGCTCGGCGATGTTCTGGATGAGGTCGTTGACGATGCGCTCGGTGTCGGGATCTTTCAGGTCGATCGTGTCCTTCATGAACACTTCGCCCGACACGTCGATGTCGCGGCCGACGAAGGGGCCGGGGGTCGTACAGCCGGAGGCGCCGGAGTTTTCAGTAGGGTCGCAATAATCGTTGATGTACTTGGTCCAGCGCACCAGCTGTTCGGGGCCGGAGCCCTGCGCGCCGGAGGATCCGACCGCGTTACCCGTACGGGGTGCGGCGGCGGCGGGCGCGTTGGCGGCATAGGTGCGACTGAAGACGGCGGCGCGGGTCATGCCGCCCGCGACGGTGCCGGCCTGACAGATGTTTTCACCGGGACGCAACTCGCGGTGCGAGGCGATTTCCTGCTTCATCATGTCGCGGTTGGTGCGGTTCATGTTCTGGACGTCGGCGAACTTGCCCATCTGCACGTCCTGATGCTTGTCCATCGTGACCAGCTGGTCGGTCATGTCCATCATCGCGGGGCGGAGGTTGTAGTACCAGAAGGTGTCCCACCAGTCGATCTGGTTCTGGCTCACTTCATAAATTTTCTGCGCGACCGACAGGCCGAAACCGGTTTCCATCGCCCAGGCGTAGTAAATGCTGAGATATGTGGTGGCGAAAACGATGCCCGAGGTGATCGGGCTGGCGAAGACCTGCGTCAGGCCCGCGGTCGGCATACCGATATAAGTACAGAGCGTGCCGCAGGTACAGACCTGCGCATTCGCTTTGCAGGCTGTCATGACGTTCATCGTAATGAAGCCCGCGCCAAGCATCGCGATCAGTGAGAAGATGATTACGAATTTTTTGACGACGCCCAGTTTTTGCATGGCCCCAAAAATCCCCATGAGCAAAAATTCATCAACCCGAAAGTCGCGGTCCCGCCAAACGCCGGCAGGCGAAACTGCTGTTTCGACTATATTCTTATAGCATATCACATTTAGTTAAAATGTGACAGATTTCGAAAACAATAGGGAAATTCAACCGCTTGCGAGGTGCTTAGCGCGTCAGGTCATAGGACTTGACGACCAAGACTCTGGGACCGCTCGCACTTTGGTGCAGCTGGCCATAGGGCTGGGGACGCACGGTTGCGAACTTGTCGAGCAGGCCGCCGACCGCTTGGTCATAACTGCCGGAGCTCGAAACATTGTCCGACAGGCGGTAGTCATAATCAATCGACCAGTAGAGCTCTACGCCCGCCTTATCCGACCATGTTTTCAACACGTCACGCAGGGTTTGGCCCTTGGTGCCGCTCCAGTTGCCGGTGGCGGCAACGGGGGTTGCGGTGGTCGCGCCAACTTCGGTCGCCGACGACGACATGGCGGCGTCAGCCGCGGAGCGGGAATAGGGCGTTGCGGCAGCAAGCTGCTGCGGCTCGTTCGACGAGGACGATTCTTCCATCGGCACGGGGTCGGACGACATGCCGGCATCGGATGCGTTCGGCGCAGCGGGAGCAGCAGGCGCGACGGTGTCGTTCGCGGGCGCAGGCGCGCGCTCGGTCTCAGGTGTGGGCGTCCATGCCGGTGCGGTGGTGGTGCCGGCGGTTTCCGACGGCACGGCGACGTTTTCGCGTTTTTCTTCCTTGGTGCCTTTCGTCCAGCCGAGACGCTCCAGCAACGAGGAGCGTTTTTCGCGGTGGATCGTCACGGGCTTTTCGGAGATGACGGTCGACTGCACGGGCGCGCTCGCGGTTTCGGCGGGCACGGAGGAGTCTTGCGCGGGCGATGCGATCGCCATCGGCGCCATATCGTCTTGCGGCACGGGCGTCATGCCGAGGCTGGAATCGGATGCTTCCGGCGCGGCAGCTGCCTGCTGCGCGGGCATGTCGGAGGCGTAGTTGCCGATCACGACAGCGTTGTTTTGCAGGCGGTAGCCGAGGCCGTGCGCGGCGAGCGTATCGGCCAGCACCTGCTGCCACGATTTGCCGCCTTCCCACGAAACGGAAACGCCGGGATTGACGCCGGCGGCGAAGGAATACTGGTAGCCGGGAGGCACGATCTGCTGCAGCGCGATCACGAGCGGCACGTCAGAGCCGAAACCGGTCAGCACATCGCCTGCGGGTTCGGAGACGACGGGCGCAGCGGCAACGTCATTTGCGGGCGGTGTCCAGGTCGATGCGGGTGCAGCGGTGACCGGCGCGGGCATGCTGTCAACGGGTGCGGAAGTCACAGGGGCGGGCATGGCGGCGGGCGCGTCAGCCGGCTTTTCCCACGAGGTGACGGGCGTCAGGTCGTCATTCGGCTGCGTATCAACCGGTGCTTCCGGAGCCGCTGCGGGCGGTGCGCCGAGCGGGCCTTTCCATTCAAAACCTGCATGGGCCGTGGCGGCGAAAGCGATGATCGCAACACCGGAAAGGAGAACGGCTTTTTTCAGCAAATTCGTCTGGGTCATGGGAAGTATCCTGCGCCTGCGGCTTGTTAAAAGAAATCGAATGCTCTTTTATAGGCCGAGTCACACCCCTAAATCAATAGAGGGAAAGGATTTTTCGGCATTGCCGAAGGGGGGTTTGAATGAAAGCTGAAGCCGGCGGAACGCCTTAAGCGGAGCCGGTGTCCTGCAGCTTGCGGCGGCGGGTCCAGATCCAGCCGGGGCGCTTGGGCCCGATGATCCAGACGCGAATGGAGCGCAGGGCCGCCGGAAAGGACAGCGATTTGCGCTCGAAGAGCCAGAAAATGGTCATGACGGAGAGGGCAAGAACCAGCGTCCAGAGACGGGCATGGACAAGGACGAGGACGACGAAGAAGCCGGCGCGGGCATCAAAGATGAAAAACCGCACGGTTTTCATGGAGTTACGCCAGTGCCAGCCTTGTACCGGTTGATCAGCCATGTCGTTTTACCCCCGTCGGTTTCCAGCTTACCAGCATAGCACTATTTGCTGTGCACGTCGCTTGATTCCATTTTCTCGCTCAGGTCCATATCGGTCG
>JAQSWE010000080.1 GCA_029266795.1 Alphaproteobacteria bacterium
AGTGTTTTTCTTGTTTTCAGCGTATCGTGTCCAGTTACCGTCACGGCGGAACTCCCTATTTTTTTCAGTCAGTTACGTTTGTCTTAGATATGCGCTTGGTTTATAGTCCAAGCAATCACAAGATAATAGGCCAATACGTGACCGCTTCAAACGTCCTTTTCAAACTCGATGATGTCAGCTGCACCCGCGGCGGGCGTCCGCTATTCCAGAATTTATTTTTGGAAATGGGCGAAGGCGATGTTGTGCATCTGGCGGGGCCGAACGGCACGGGCAAGACGAGCCTGCTGCGTGTGATGGCGGGGACGCTGCCGCATGAGGGTCGGATTTTATGGCAAGACTTAGATTTTTTGGAAAATGGTGTCGCGAGTCATGCCGCGCGCTATGCTTTTCTTCCCGCAAATGATGGCCATCTCAAACTTCTGGAAACGGCATATGAAAATATCGCCTTCTGGGCGCGGCTCTGGGGCGTGGGCGACGATATTTCGCAAGCTGCGTTAAAAGCGATGGGGCTGCATGATTTGCGCGACCGTCCCGTGCGCTATTTTTCGGCGGGCCAGAAACGCCGGCTCGGCCTTGCGCGGGTTTTGATGAAGGGTGCGAAGCTCTGGCTATTTGATGAGCCGCTTAACGGGCTCGATGCCGACTCCATGGCGTTGTTCCGCATCGCGCTGGAACATCATGCCGCCAAAGGCGGCCTTGCCGTCATCGCCAGCCACTACCCGATCGATCCGCCCAATACCGGCACGCTGCGTCGTATCACATTAGGTGCGGCATGAGAGCGCTTTGTGCCATCGTCGCGCGTGATTTGCGCCTGTTCGCCGCACGCGGGTCTGAATTCGTGGCGACGCTGTTTTTCTTCGTGATTGTTGCCAGCCTGTTCCCCTTTGCGCTGGCGCAGGAGCCCGCAGCCCTGCAAAAATCGGCGGCCGCCATCATCTGGGTCTGCGGGCTGCTGGCGGGGCTTTTGTCGCTCGACACTGTTTTCACCCGCGATGCGGATGACGGCACGCTCGATTTGCTGATGATGTCGCCCGTTGCGCCCTGGCAGGTGGCGCTGGGTAAAATGATATCGCACTGGCTGCTCTCTGGCTTGCCTTTAGTCATGGCGGCGTTTCCGGTTTCGGTCATGCTGGGCGTGCCGGTGGAAAAGGCGGGGTTGCTCTCCGCTTCGCTCGCGGCGGGCACTATATATATGAGCTGGACGGGCATTGCGGGGGCGGCGCTGACGCTCGGCAGCCGCAGGTCGGGGCTTTTGCTGGCGGTGCTGGTGCTGCCGCTCCTGATTCCCATGCTTATTCTGGGGGTTATGGCGGCGGAAGCGAGCCTTGCGGATGCGCCGGTATCGGCCTATCTTTTGCTGCAAATGGCGCTGGTGGTGGCGGTTTTGCCCGCCGCGCCCGCCGCAGCATCGGCGTTTTTGAAACTGCATTTGAGGTCATGACGGCTTTGGGTACCAGCGGCAGCATCATCGGGCGCTTTGCCAATCCGGGCCGGTTTCTGGCGCTGGCGAACGGCGTGCTGCCCGTCGCATGGGCGCTGACCGTCTTGTTTTTTGTGGCGGGATTATATGTCGCGTTTTTCGATTCACCGCCTGACTATCAACAGGGCGACACCGTACGCATAATGTATATCCATGTGCCCGCCGCATGGATGGCACTGTTCACCTATGTGACGATGGCGGTCGCGGCCTTTGTCGGGTTGATCTGGAAGCATGTGCTGGCGGAATTGTATGCCAAGGCCGTTGCGCCGGTCGGTGCTGCCTTCACCTTTATCTGCCTTGTGACGGGATCGCTGTGGGGTAAGCCGATGTGGGGCGCATGGTGGGTCTGGGATGCGCGGCTGACCTCCGTTCTTGTACTGTTTTTCCTGTATGTCGGCTACATGGCGCTGGTCGATGCCTTCGATGACGAACAGCGCGGCATCAATGCGGGGGCTTGCCTGCTACTGGTGGGTGCGATCAACATCCCGATCATCAAATTTTCCGTCGACTGGTGGAACACGCTGCACCAGCCCGCCAGCATCATCCGCATGGACGGGGCGACCGTTGATAAATCAATGCTGCTGCCGCTGCTGCTGATGGCGGGGGCATTTCATTTCCTGTTCATCGCGCTCGCCGTCTTCCGCCTGCGTACCGAGATTTTTGCGCGCAAATATCGCGCGGCCAGTTTGCGGGGTGCTGCATGAGCGGCGAATACGCAAATTTTATCATGGCGGCCTATGGCATTACCGGCATCGTGCTGGCGGCGCTGGTGGCTGCTTCACTGCATGCTTGGACAAAGGTAAAAAAAGATGGCGATGAATAAAAAAGAACGCCTGCAGTTTTCGCTGCTCATCCTCGCGGCGCTGGGGCTGGCAACCGCGATTGCCCTTTTCGCGCTGCGCAAGAACGTGTCCTATTTCTTCACGCCCCAGCAGGTGCAGGAACTCCGCCAGCTCGATGACGCGCGGGTGAAGGAAGGTTACGTGTTCCGCCTCGGCGGGCTTGTGAAACAAGGCAGCCTGGAAAAAACTTCCGACGACCTGCTTATCAAATTTATCGTGACCGATGAACTGCGCGACCAGAAAGTCGAATATAAAGGCATCGCGCCAGACCTGTTCCGCGAGGGACAAGGCGTGGTCGCGACCGGCAGCTTAAAAGGTGACGTATTCGTCGCAACCGTGCTGCTGGCGAAACACGACGAAAAATACACGCCGCCCGAGCTCGCGAAAGAAATGAAAAAACTGCATAGCGAGAAAACGGGCAAGCCGGATGATAAAAAGGCGGGCAAGCCCGAGTGATCATCGAACTCGCCCATTACGCGCTGGCCCTTGCCTTCGTGCTGTCGCTGCTGATGGCGGTGGTGCCGATGTGGGGCGCGCATAACGGGCGGCTGTCGTGGATGGCGCTGGGGCGGCCGATGGCGGTGTCGTTATGCGGCTTGATGACGATCGCGCTGTTCGGCCTTATCCATGCCTATGCGCTGTCCGATTTTTCGGTCGCGAACGTGCAGCAGAACAGCCATACGCTGAAACCGTGGATCTATAAAATCAGCGGCGCCTGGGGCAACCATGAAGGATCCATGCTGCTCTGGGGCTGGATGCTGTCGGCCTGGGGATTTTTCCTCGCGACGCGCGGGTTGAAACTGCCGCCGTCGTTGCAGGCGCGGGTGCTGGCGGTTCTGGGGCTCGTGACCACGGGCTTCCTGTCCTACATCCTTCTGGTGTCGAACCCGTTCCTGCGCCTGTCGCCGTCCCCGCGCGAAGGGATGGACCTCAATCCCGTGCTGCAGGACCCGCTGCTGGCGATCCACCCGCCCGTTCTGTATGCCGGCTATGTGGGTTTCTCGGTCGCTTTCTGTTTTGCCATCGCCGCGCTGATCGAGAAAAAAGTCGATGCGCAATGGGCCGCGCAGCTCCGCCCCTGGGTGCTGGCGGCATGGGTGTTTATGACGCTTGGCATTATGCTGGGCTCGGCCTGGGCCTATTACGAACTCGGCTGGGGCGGTTTCTGGTTCTGGGACCCCGTTGAAAACGCGTCGCTCATGCCATGGCTTGCCGGCACGGCGCTGCTGCATTCGGTCGCGGCGCTGGAAAAGCGCGGCGGCTTAAAAATCTGGACCGTCTTCCTCTGCATCCTTGCCTTCAGCCTGTCGCTGCTCGGCACTTTCCTCGTGCGCTCCGGCATTTTGACTTCAGTGCATTCCTTCGCCTCCGACCCCACGCGCGGCATCTTCATCCTCGCGCTGCTGGGCCTGACGACCGGGGGTGCGCTGCTGCTCTACGGCTTGCGCGCGCCGTCCATCACCATCGGCGCGGGCTTCAAGCCCGTCAGCCGCGAAACGGCGATATTGTTGAACAATGTCTTCATCTTCACTTTTCTTGCGACGGTCTTCATGGGCACGCTCTATCCCATTTTTCTCTCCGCGCTCGACCTTGGCAGCATTTCGGTGGGCGCTCCTTATTTCACCGCGACCATGACACCGCTGCTGGTGCCATTCGCCATCCTGATGGGCATCGGGCCGCTGCTGGCATGGCGTGAATCGTCCTTCGTCTCCATGCGTGCAAAACTCTACCTGCCCCTCGCGCTCACGCTGGCGCTTGCCGTCGTGATCGCTTTGCTGCCTTTCGGGGACAAGCTGTTCACCGTCACCATGTTCGCTTGCGCGGGCTGGATATTGTCATCGACTCTCATGGATATGTTCCGAAAATCGCACCGTTTCACGCGGCTGCGCAGCATGTCGCCCGCCTATTACGGCATGATCGTGGCGCATGCGGGTTTTGCCGTGCTGCTGATGGGCGTTACCGCCGCCACCTCGTGGAAAGAAGAAAAAATACTCTGGATGACGCAGGGCGATGAAACCGTTTTTGCCGGCAGGATCGTCACCTTTGTCGGCCTGCAGCCGGATGTGGAGCGCAATTACACTGTCGAGCGCGCAATACTGTCGATGCAAAAAGGCGATGACGGCGAGCCCTTTTTTCTGCTCCCCGAAAAACGCTGGTATCCCACGCAAGAGCGTGAATTGAGCGAAACGGCCCTGCGCGCCGACGGCTTCGGCATCCTTTATGCCGTGATGGGCGATCAGGACAAGACGAACCCGCTGCGCCGCGTCATGCGCTTTTATCACCATCCCCTTGTGCTCTGGGTCCTGCTGGGCGCACTGATGATCGCAACGGGCGGGTTGATGGCGATGGCGTCACCGTCGTCGCGAAAGGATAAGGCATGAACGCGCGCGCCTTTATCCCGCTGGCTATTTTTGCGGTCATCGCCGTGCTCTTCGCCGTGCCGCTGCTGCAGGGGAAGGATCCCGCGATCCTGCCCTCCGCCATGATCGGTAAACCTGTTCCCCTGTTCGAGCTCGCGCCCGCCGTGGGCGATCAAAAACTGACGACGGCCCTGATGCTGGACGAGGGCAAGCCGTTCCTCGTCAATTTTTTCGCGTCATGGTGCGTGACCTGCAAGGACGAGCAGCGCGTGCTGGCGGATTTTTCTGATAAAACGGGCATTGCCGTTTACGGTGTTAATTATAAAGACACGAAGGATGCCGCTGGCAAATGGCTTGCGCGCCACGGCAATCCGTTTCGCGCGACCGGCTTCGACGGCACAGGCCGCGTCGCGATCGACTTCGGCGTTTACGGCGTGCCGGAAACTTTCCTTGTCGACGGGGCTGGCATCATCCGCTACAAGCATGTCGGCGCGCTTCGCCGCGAAGACATGGATACGATCTTTGCCCCGTTGCTGGAGAAACTGAAATGAAATTTCTGGCAATTCTTTTCCTGCTGCTGTCGACGCCTGCTTTCGCGGTGCTGCCCGATGAAATGCTGCCGGACCCCGTCATGGAATCCCGCGCGCGCGATATTTCCAAACAGCTGCGCTGCCTTGTCTGCCAGGGCGAAGATATCGATGAATCGAATGCGGGTCTTGCCTCCGACATCCGCAAGCTGGTGCGCGAGCGGTTGGTGAAGGGCGACAGCAACGCGGCTGTTTTGAGCTTCGTGCAGGAACGCTATGGCGATTACGTGTTGATGAATCCGCCCGTGAAGCCTGCCACCTGGCTGCTCTGGGGCGCGCCGCTGCTGGTGCTGTTCGCCGGTTTTGGCATCGCCGCGCTTTACATCCGCCGCCTGCCGAAAGGCGGTGCATGATGTGGCATTTTTATATCGTGGCTTCGGCCCTCACCGCCGGCGTCGTCATTAAGATTATGATGACGCTTGCCAATCGCGGCCGTTTTACGCATGGCGGCACGCCGGCCGCAATCGATAAAAACCTGTCTTTTGCCTTGGCGGTCATCCTGCCGCTGGGCGCGCTTGCCATCTACCTTCCGCTCGGCCGCCCGGACCTGCCGTCCGAGCCCGCGATTTTTTCCAACATTGAAGAAACCATGCTGCGCCAGCAGGCGCTGATGAAGGAGCGTCCCTTCCAGATCCTCGTCGAACAGAACCCCGACGACATCGCAGCGCTGCTGCAACTGGCGACCATCAATTTCCGCACCGGCGATTTCAGGGAATCGGTCAAATTCTACAAGCGCGCCGTCGTTCAGGCGCAGAAGACGAATGATGCCTTGCTGCGCATCTATGCGGTGTCGCTCGGCGAGATGCAGGTGCTGGCAGCGAACGGCGTGGTCGGCGATGACGCCGTCGGCACTTTCGAATACGTGCTGACCCTCTATACCGGCAGCCCGATCGCCCGCCATTATCTCGCCCTCGCCAAGGCGCAGCGGGGCCATCCCGAAGAAGCGGTCGCCGAATGGGAAGCGCTGCTGGCGGAGGGATCGCCGCGCGCCTATTGGAAGGCGCAAGTGCGAGATGCTATGGCGAAGGCGCGGCGCCAGATCAAAGCGGCGCCAACCGGCAAACAGGAAGATTAGCGGCGGCAGGCTTTCGTCATGCGGGTGTATTCCGCGACGCTGTCAATTTTCGCATGGCGCTTTTTGCGCAACTTCTCGAGCCGCTTCAGCTCGTCCTGCACAGCATCCTTGATCCGCCCCAGCAAGGCCCCGCGAATGCGTGCCGCGCCCTTTTCGTCCACAGGGCCCGCCTTGACCGGCTGTCGGATGATTTTTTCGACGCGGGCGCGCAAGGCCCCCATGCCGCCTTCCAGCACATCCACATCCGCAGCGACATGTCTTTTTTCGTGCGCGCGCGTCTCGATATCCCGGCAGCCGCCCCGCGGATAATTTTTGGCGACGTAAATATCGGCGGTGTAACTGACCGTCACCGTGACTTTTTCCGGCCAGACGCATTGCATTCCCGTCAGCCGGTCTTTTTTATGAATGAAACTGACATGATATTTGTCGCGCGTGGTGGAATGCGTATAACCGCCGACGACAGGGAACTGCTTCGACATCGGCGGCAGTTCGCGCTTCATCTCGGCGGAGGTCTTGGCGTAGCTCCATTCCGGTTTCTCGACGCCAAGCGTGAATTCCAGTTTAGGGGCGCTTTCCGGCTGGCAAACGCCCAGAGTGGCAAGCATATACAGGGCGGCGGGCAGCCCGCCGGACAAGGCCGGTTCAACCATTACTCGTCGCCGCCGCGCGGGCAGAGCCTGCTTTCCATGAGGTATTGCTGCCGCGTGTCGATCATTTGCTGGCGCACAAAACGAATTTTCTGGAACTCGTCGATTTGACGCTCCAGCGTCGCGCGGACGGCATCGACCAATATGCCCTTGGCCTTCTCGATGCTGGTGTGCGGCATCGGGCCGATCTGGGTCAATTTCCTTACGGATTCTTCCACCGACTTGCGTATTCCCGGCAGGAATTCATTGAAGGCGATGATATCGGTGTTCACATGGCGCATTTCGTGGTCGAGGATGGACTTGTAGCGGCAGCTGCCGGGTTTGTGTTCGCTGGCAACCATCACGCGCGGCGCGTATTCGATGGTGATGCGTACGGCGATGGGGTAAATGCAGACGCGGTCGCGGCCAACCTCGGAAAGTTCAAAAGTCACAAGATACTGGGGCGCCAGCTGCGACAGGTGGAGGCCGCCGACGGTAAAGATTTCGTTTTGGCTGCGCGCAAAGGTCGTGCTGGTCTGGTAATGACTCAGCTCCGCGCTGCTCTTGTCATTGGTGATGGCAGGGGGCGTATTGATGAAAGCCAATTCCACGCCCTGAATGGGGGGCTGCGCCGGACATTGCGCGGCGGCAGTGCCCGAAACGAAGATAAGGGCCGCCAGTGCAACCGCTTTCAGGGCAGCCCCGTTCATTTGCCCGGCCGCGCGGCGGCTTTTTTGACTTTCTCCTTCGCCGTACCGGCCGCCGACTTCAGCTTGCCGATCGCGCCGCCGATCTTCATCACATCGTCGATGCGGCGGCCAAGGAAGGTCCAGGTTTTTTCATGCCCGTCGGACTTGTCGTTCAGCCAGTAAAGCGCGGTCGAGGACTGCACGCCGGACAGCAGCAGGCGCTTGGTGTAATGGTTATAATCGGTCGAGGTATCGCCGCAGGCGCGCCACATGGTGTCGGCAGTGCGCCAGACCATTTTCGGCAGCAGCAGGTTGCGGGGCGGCAGGGCAAGATAGGCGAGCGCCGAGGACAGTGCCTGTTTATGCGGTGTCAGGTTTTCGAGCCGCGTGCGCACGCAGAAGGCGACGCGGTCGCGGATGCGCATCTCCGCCAGCTTCTTCGTGTTCAGTTTTTCCAGCATGCGCGCATCCGCCCATTCGCCGAAATATTCGGCAAGCGATGTCGGGCCTTTCGGGAAGGCTTCCTCCATCTGGTCTTCATCCAGTTTCAGCTTCTTCGCGGCGCGGGCCAGCAATTCATCCGTCCAGCCGTCGAAGGCCACATCGGGCAGCACCGCCTCGAAAATCCGGCGGCGCAGGTCGGGAGAGGCTTTCGCGGTTTTTTTGGCCATGGCGGTTGTCCTGTCTTCAAGAGGCAATTGCCCTATCAATCTAGACCCGTTCAGGGGGGAATTAAAGCGCGCCCGCGATGATTCTGACAAGAAAAACAGGAGACAGTTGGAATTGCGGCTGAACGCTGTTACTTTAACGATTGAAAAAGAAGCAGGAAATCCAAAGACACCATGCTGTTCAGCGGTAAAAAGAACAAAATCGGCCAGTTATGCGCGGAAATCGTCACGCAGTCCGATGACGCCGTGGTGATCGTCGACAGCACCCACCGCATCGTGCTGTTCAACCACGGGGCCGAGCTGATGTTCGGCTATCCCGAAAAGGAAACCCGCGGCGAGCGCCTCGACCTGCTGATGCCGGAGCGTTTCCAGCTGCAGAACGAGGCGATCCTCGAAGAAATCGGCGCGGAAACCAGCGGAAAAATCTCGCAGCAGCGCCGCACGCGCCAGCTGCACTGCCGCCGCAAGGACGGCAACGAATTCACCGCCAGCGCGCAAATCCTGCGCCTGCAGCATGCGGGGGCGATTTATTACGCCGCCATCTTCCGCGATATCAGCCAGAGCAAGAAGACCGAAGAAGAACTGCTGCGTCTCGCCGCGACCGACCCGCTGACGGGCGCCTATAACCGCCGCGAATTTTCGCTGATGGTCGAGCGGGAGGCGTTGCGCTCCCACCGTTACCACCACGCGCTGTCGCTCATCATGTTCGACCTCGATTTGTTCAAAAAGCTGAACGACAGCTATGGGCATACGGCGGGGGACAAGGCGCTGCAGCGCTTTACCACCCTCTGCACCAATACTTTACGAAATGTCGATATGTTTGGTCGTTGGGGCGGCGAGGAATTTGTGGCACTGCTGCCGGAGACGGATATCGAGGGTGCCAGCATCATCGCTGAACGCTTACGTAAAATTGTTGGCGAAAGCGTGCTGACCTATAACGAACATAAAATCAGCTTCACTGTCTCGATCGGCATCGCGCAGTTCAAGGACGGCGAAACGACGATCGAAGGCCCCTTGAGCCGTGCCGACAGTGCGGTTTACGACGCCAAAAAAGCCGGCCGCAACCGCATTTCGGCCTTCCGCAACTAAATTTCAAACTGTTGCGCCGCAATATTCCCTACTGAAATCAGTATTTTTCGAAGCCGACACCGCGAAATTCGCCGCGAAATTCTCCGGCAAGGTCGCCAAACTTTCGGGCAGCAACCTCGGCGATGCCATTGAGGAATTCGAGAAAATTTCCGAATCCGTCGCGCGCGTCGCGACCTATATCGATCTCACCCGTTCCATCGACAATGAACAGAGCGCCTGGGCGCAGGATGCCTCCGACCGGCTGCGCAAATCGTCGGAAACGCTGCTGTTCTTCACGCTGGAAATCAACAAGATCAAGGAAGCCGACCTGCTGCAGAAAATTGCGGCACCGAAACTCGCCAGCTATGCGCCGTGGATCGGCCGTGTGCGCTCCATGCGCGAACACCAGCTGTCGGACGCGGTCGAGAAATACCAGCACCAGATGCAGCCGGTCGCCGAAGAAGCCTGGCAGCGGCTGTATAACCAGCTGATGATTGATTTGCGCATCACCGTGCGCGGTAAAGAGATGACCGAGGCCGAGGCGGTCAACATCATCGATACCTCGACCGATGCGAAGCTGCGCCGCGAAGCCTATGCGGCGTTTGGCCGCGAGCTGGGCGAAAACAAGAAGGCCTTTGCGCTGATCACCAATACGCTCGCCGACCTGAAGGCGGTCGATGACCGCTGGCGCAATTTCGAGAAGCCTGAATCACGTCAGCATCTCGAAAACCAGATCGATCAGGAAACCGTCGATGCGCTGCTGAAGGCCGTCCGCGACAATTACGCGAAGACGTCGCACCGTTATTACGCATGGAAAGCAAAAAAATCGGGCGTCGCACGCCTGCATCCCGCCGACCGCAACGCGCCGCTGCCCGGCGAATCCGCCACGCGCTACAGCTGGGAAGAGGCCAAGGAAATCGTGCTGGCGGGTTTTGCCAAGATATCGCCGGAAATGGAAAAGATCGGCCGCGAATTTTTCGACAAGGGCTGGATCGATGCCGAACCCCGCGCGGGCAAGGACAGCGGCGGTTACGCGCATCCGGCGGTGCCGTCAGCGCATCCCTATATCCTTCTCAATTTCTTCGGCTCCGCCGCCGATGTCATGACGCTCGCGCATGAGCTTGGCCACGGTATCCATCAGGTGATGGCGTCTCGCCAAGGCTTTTTGAAATCCGATACGCCGCTAACCCTCGCCGAAACGGCCAGCGTCTTTGGCGAAATGATCGTGTTCCGCGAACTCCTGAGCCGTGAAGACGATCTCGTCGCGCGCCGCAACATGGTCGCGCAAAAAGTCGAGGACATGCTGAACACCGTCAACCGTCAGGCGGCATTCTTCACCTTCGAGCAAAAGCTGCATGAGGAGCGCCGCGAGAAGGGCGAATTGTCGCCCGAGCGCATATCGGATATCTGGCAGCAGACGCAGAAAGACAGCCTCGGCCCCGCCGTCAACCTCGACATCGCGGGCGCAGAAAATTTCTGGATGTATGTGCCGCATTTCATCCATACGCCGTTCTATGTCTACGCCTATTCCTTCGGCGACTGCATGGTGAACGCGCTCTATGACGAATATACAAAAGCGCCGAACAAGCAGGAATTCGTCGAAAAATACGAAGACATGCTGAAAGCGGGCGGCACGCGCCGGCACGAAGTCGCGCTGGCCGAATTCGGGTTCGACACCACCGACCCGCAATTCTGGAAGAAAGGCCTCGCCGTCATCGAGCGTTATATCGACGAGGTCGAACAGCTCGACCGCCGCATCGAGGCAATCCACAAGACGCATCAGGATTTCAAGAATGCGGCGGGCGAAGTCTCCGACCTGAAGCGCGCCGTGAACGACGACAAGCCCCATGCCGTCGACCCGCCATCGAACAAACATGCCCGCAAGGGGCCGAAAATGGGGGGCGGATGAAAAAGCACCTCCGCGAGGATTTCTCCCGCGCGCGCAAGCCCAGCCCGCAGCCGTCGCGCAGCTTCAACGCCGCCGCCGATCCTGTGCCTGCGGGCAACGACAACCTGCCGCGATGGGATTTGACGCAGCTTTACGCGGGCTTGAACTCGCCTGAGCTGCAGGCCGACAAGGACGCGCTGGAAACCCGCGCCAAGAAATTCTACGACGAATATAATTCCACCATCGCCTACCTCACCGGCCCGCAGCTGGGCGAGGCGATTGCCGAATACGAAGCGCTGGAAAACATGCGCACGAAAATCTCCTGCTATGTCGGCCTGCTGGAGGCGGATAACCTCAACAACTTCTCGAAAACGGAATCCATCAAGAAATGGATGGGCGAAGTCGGGGAAAACACCGGCTTCTTCGAGGCCGAGTTGCTGGACATGAAAGAGCGCGATTTGATGACCAAGCTCGGCGCGCCCGATTTGGCAGTCTATGCGCCATGGATCGCGCGCGTGCGCGGCAGCCGCAGCGAGCTGATCGACGGCGAGGTTTCCGCCCTGAGCGCGGAATACGCGGCATCCAACAGCGAAGCATGGCGCAGGCTCTACCACGAAACGCTGAACGGCATGCGCGTTGAGGTCGGCGGTAAAAAAATCTCCATCGACGAAGCGCATGAACTCTTCGGCACGAAGGGCTACGAGACGATCGAGGAACGCGAAGCCCTGCGCGCGAAACTCGGCGATGCGCTGGAGGCGGGGTCGAAGCGCATGGCGCTGATCTACAACACCCTGATGCGCGACACGCTGAACTATACCGAACTCAACAAATATTCCCGCCCCGACGAAGAAGAAAACCGCGGCAACCTGCTGTCGCCGGAAATCGTCGATACCATGACCGCGACTGTGAAGGCGAATTATTCAAAACTGTCGCACCGTTTTTACGGCTGGAAAGCCGAACAGCACGGCGTCGAGGTCATGCCCCGCGCGCAACTGGGCATGCCGCTGCCGAAAGCGCCGAAGAAAGAAGCCGAATACAGCTTCGACGACGCCCGCCGCACCATTCTGCGCGCCTTCAAAAAGTTTTCACCGAAATTCGCGCGCATCGCGCAGAAATTCTTCGACCAGAACCGCATCGACGCGCAACCGCGCCCCGATAAAGAAACCGGCGCCTTCGCCATGCCGACCGGCCCTGAAAATTCGCCCTTCGTCTTCATGAGCTATACCGGCGACCGCGATTCACTGGTGACGCTCGGGCATGAGCTTGGCCATGGCGTGCATCAGGTGCTGGCGGAACAGGCGCGCGGCTTGTTCCTGTCCGAAATGTCCACCGCCGTCTCCGAAACCGCCAGCATATTCGCCGAAATGCTGGTGTTTGAAGAAATGCTAGCGAAGGAAAAAGACCCCGCCCGCCGCAAGGACCTGCTGAAGGACAAGGTCGAGGGCATGATCCTCAATTCCATGCAGCAATTGTCCTACTACGATTTCGAGCGCAAGGCGCATGAGGCGCGCAAAAAGGGCGAGCTGTCGGTCGAGGATATTTCCGACATCTGGATCCAGACGCAAAAAGAATATTTCGGCCCGGCCGTCGAAACCGACAAATACGACCGTTACTACTGGATGGTCATCCCGCATTTCTACGACACGCCGTTCTACGTCTACTCCTATTCCTTCGCGCAGAACATGGTGAGCGGGTTGTATCAGGCGTACAAGGCCGCCGAGAAAGAAGGGCCGGAGGCGAAGCAGGAATTCGTCGACAATTATATCGAGCTGCTGGAGACGGGCATCACGCGCAACCTGTATGAAATGACGCAGCCCTTCGACCTCGACCCCGAAACGCCGGAATTCTGGCAGAAGGGCTTGTCGCTGATCGACAAATACCTGAACGAGCTGGAAAAAATTGATGATGCGCCCGCCGCGAAACCGGCCAAGGGCGCGAAACCCGCTTCTCCATAATATAAAATTTTCTCGACTTTTCGGGGTCGTGCTATCATCTTCTTGTCATGACCGACAAGAAAACCGGAAAATCGGGCCGCGAAAAGGGCCATATCGGGCGGCGCATCAAGCGTTACGCAAAAGTTTCCACGACCATGACCGGCCTTGCCGCGCGCCTCGCAGGCCAAAAATACCTCGGCATGGATATCGACAAGCCGATCCATGCCAAACAGCTGATGGAGAGCTTGGGCGAGCTGAAAGGCCCGCTGCTGAAGGTGGCCCAGCTGCTCGCCACCATCCCGAACGTGTTGCCCAAGGAATATGCGGCGGAGATGCAGAAATTGCAGAGCCAGGCCCCGCCCATGGGCTGGCTCTTCGTCCGCCGCCGCATGATCGCGGAACTGGGCCCCGACTGGGAATCGAAATTCAAGTCCTTCGAGCGTGACGCCGCCGCCGCCGCATCGCTGGGGCAGGTGCACCGCGCCGTGACGCATAAGGGCGAAAAAGTCGCCTGCAAGTTGCAGTATCCCGACATGGTATCTGCCGTCGAGGCCGACCTGAAACAGCTCGGCATGATCATGGGCGTATTCG
This sequence comes from Alphaproteobacteria bacterium, assembly GCA_029266795.1. Taxonomy (GTDB): domain Bacteria; phylum Pseudomonadota; class Alphaproteobacteria; order Micavibrionales; family UBA2020; genus JAPWJZ01. The sequence goes on from JAQSWE010000080.1 coordinate 13,809, forward strand.
AAAAATACGATAACTCCGTCAATACCAGCGAGATCCAGCAGGAAATCACCGACCGCCTGTACGAAGAACTCGATTACAAGCTGGAGGCGAAGCACGAAGCGCTTTACGGTTTCATGCTGGCGGATGAAAAAAAAGTGCATGTGCCGCGCGTCATTCCCGAACTTTCGACCGAACGGCTGCTGACCACCACATGGCTGGAAGGATCGCATATCCTCGATTTCGTGAAGGAAAAGGCCGCACACCGCAACGAGATCGCGCATAACCTGTTCCGCGCCTGGTATGTGCCGCTTTATTATTACGGCGTCGTGCATGGCGACCCGCATCTGGGCAACTATCAGGTGCAAAAAGACCATTCGATCAGCCTGCTCGATTTTGGCTGCGTGCGCGTCTTCCCGCCGCGCTTCGTCGAAGGCGTCATCACGCTCTATCACGCGCTGCAAAAAGGCGACAAGGATATGGCGGTTGCGGCCTATGAAAGCTGGGGCTTCAAGGGGCTAAAAAAAGAAGCGATCGAGGTTTTGAATATGTGGGCCGGCTTCCTTTACGGCCCCGTGCTGGATGATGCCGTGCGCCCGATCGGCGTCGTGGAAAAAGGCGGCGTCTATGGCCGCGAGATCGCATCAAAAGTGCATGCCGAATTGAAAAAGGTCGGCGGCATCAAGGTGCCCCGCGAATTCGTCTTTATGGACCGCGCCGCGCTCGGCCTCGGCTCCGTCTTCCTGCACCTCAAGGCCGAAATGAACTGGCACGACCTGTTCAACGAGCTGATCGCCGATTTCGACGTGAAGGAACTGGCCGCGCGCCAGAAATCTGCACTTCGGAAATTCGATATCAAGGCGCAGCACTAACAACGTTCTTCCCAAAAACCCGCGAACAGTCCATTATCTGAATGGCTTAGACGCAGGGGATGCAATATGAAAATCGCAATCGGCAAAGAAACGGCACAGGCGGAAAAGCGCGTGGCGGCGTCACCGGATTCGGTGCGCAAATTGATCGCGCTTGGCGCGGAGGTCTTCGTCGAAACGGGTGCGGGCACCTTATCCAGTTATCCGGACAGCCAGTTCGAAGCGGCGGGCGCGAAAGTCGTCTCGCAGGACGAAGCATATAAGGATGCCGATGTGGTCTTGCGCGTGCGCAGTCCGTCGGCCGCCGAAGTCGGCAAAATGAAAAAGGGTGCTGTGCTGATCGGCATGCTCGCCCCCTATAACGACAAGGAATTTTTGAAGACCTATGCCGCACAGGGCATCGCGACATTTTCAATGGAACTCGTGCCGCGCATCACGCGCGCGCAGACGATGGACGTGCTCTCGTCGCAGGCCAACCTCGCCGGGTATCGCGCAGTGCTGGAGGCGGCGAATGAATTCGGCCGCGGCTTCCCGATGATGATGACAGCGGCGGGTACGGTTCCTGCCGCGAAAGTGTTCATCATGGGCGCAGGCGTTGCAGGTCTGCAGGCGATTGCCACCGCGCGCCGTCTCGGTGCGATTGTTTCCGCCACGGACGTGCGTGCCGTTGCGAAAGAACAGGTGCAGAGCCTGGGCGCAACATTCGTGATGGTCGAAAACGAAGAAACCAAAGCGGCAGAAACCGCCGGCGGCTACGCGAAAGAAATGAGCGACGATTACAAAAAGCAGCAGGCCGCGCTGATCGCCGAAACGATCAAGAAGCAGGATATCGTCATCACCACCGCACTGATCCCGGGCCGCAAGGCGCCCGTGCTGGTGACGGATGAAATGGTGAAATCGATGAAACCCGGTTCGGTTATCGTGGACTTGGCGGTAGAGCAGGGCGGCAACGTGTCGCTCGCCAAATCCGGCGAAGTGGTCGATGTGGGCGGCGTGAAAATCGTCGGCCACCCCAATATGCCGAGCCGTATCGCGGTAGATGCTTCCGCGCTCTACGCCCG
>JAQSWE010000081.1 GCA_029266795.1 Alphaproteobacteria bacterium
TACGGCGGTTGATGACGACGTCGAGCATGTCGATATCGGCAGCCTGCGTGTCGAAGATGAAGCCGTAATCGTCGCCGAGCGACTGCATGGAGCGCGTGAACTGCATGGACAGGTAACCATGCTGCTGGCGGGGAACCGAGGTATCCACCGCGCCGGCATCAGGCGGCATGGGTTTTTCGTTACCTTCGTCGTCGAAGACGTGATCGACATACCCAGGCAATTCGTTCAGGTAGCCTTTGACCGCAGCGCGCAGCGATTCAGGGACGGCCGCGTCGCGGCTGAGCTTGATGATGGCCTTGAACAGCAGGAACTGGCGGATGACGCCGATCGAAAGCGGGATGTTCTGGTTCTCGCGCTTCCACACAAGGCACGGCATCAGCGAGGAGACGAGCGCGACCGCGCGCTCTTTCCACATCGCGTTGTCGCCTTCGGAATCGGGCATCAGGGAGGTCAGCATGTTGGTCAGGTATGACGGCGAGCCCGAGGAGAACGGGTTCAACGTGTTCGACGGCACGCGGCCCGACACGTTACCCGTCATGTAGTTCATGATGAGCAGGTCGTCGTCGCGACCGAAGCGGCGCGCCATGGCGGAGATGGTGGACCAGAGCGAAGTATCCGCTTTACCGTCGATGTAAATGAAGCCCGATGCCCAGCACAGCGCGTTGCAGGCATAGGATTTAAGGCCGTAGGTTTTCCCCGAGCCGGTGGTGCCGAGATAGAGGCAGTGCGTGCGGGCGTCGGAGTTGGTGAACCAGATTTCTTCGTTCGTTTCGTGGTCGTTGCCGAGATACAGGATACCGTCGGCCATGCCGAGCGAGCCGTCAGGCTGCTTGAAATTGGGGTCCTTGATCAGCGCCGATTTCGGCAGCTTGAAGGGCAGCGAAACCTTTTGCTTCATGAGCCAGCGGAAATAGAGGCAGAACAGGATAAAAACGATGTCGCCGAAATATTGCAGCGCGGGCGTCGCAAGGAAGCCGGTCGCCACCATCGCAAAGACGATAGAGGAGGTGGAAGGATCGAGCGCGGTGTCCTTCATCCGCACGGTCCACGGGCGGGCATCGCGGAGAAGATCCGAGCCTTTTATCTGATATTTTTCCCGCAGAGCCACGTGAGACCGCTTCCGTTAAAATTCCAGCTTATTACTTGCCGCCAAACAATTGATCCGCCGGCACCGGCTCGCCCGGCTTGGCATAGGGGTTGTTGCCTAGTTCCGTCCCGCGCACTGGGGGGCGCGACGGCTGTCCGCCGCCGCCGACATAGCCGCGCACAGCTGTGCCGACAGTGTCGAGGATGAACAGCAGGATGAAGATCGCCACGGCCCATTTCACCACGCGCCACAAGAAGCCGCCGCTATTTGCGGCGGCGGCCTGCACGTCGCCGCGCAGCATGGCCTGCGTGATAACCTTATGTGCATGTGCCGCGCTTTCGCGGTCGGCATAGGTCGCAATCACTTCTTCGGGCGCGCCGTGCTTGTTCAGTACCACACTTGATTTGCCGCCTGCATCGCGCAGCTCCAGCGTTGCGGTCGCAAGGCCGGACATATCCGCGCGCCAGACTTTCGGCTGGTCGCCGGTGAAAGACACCACAAGGGCGGGGCCGACAACCTTGGCGTCGACGTCTTTGCTGGTGAAAGCGAACATGTCAAATCTCCTTTATCAGTCTTCTTTTTTCGCGCCTTTTTTCTCGAGCTCGGGGATCGGGCGGGCGGCGCTGCTTTTCATGTAAGCCTCGAGCCCGCGGATCACTTCGTCGAAGCGCGGTGTCGGAATTTTCTGGCCGGCGATCAATTCGTTCGTGAAGTGCACGAGCGCGCCGGACGCCTCCGCGCAATACGACTTGCGGCCGAGGTTGTTGAGCGGATACCAGAGGTTACGGTCGTGCCCGCGCATCCAGACGAATTCGGCGGGGGCCATGACGCCCCCCTCTTCCCGCGCGCGCATGACGCAACGGAGCATCGCTGTCGTCTCGTAGGCGTGCTGGTCGGCGAATTTGCGCAGGGCGCCGCCGGTCTTTGGATTTTTCAGGACGGCCTTTACCTTGGACTTCAGCTTGGCGGAGGGGCGGAAGCCGCTTTCGGGCGTCCAGCTTTCCGACATCATGTTGAGAAGTTCTTCGCAGTCCTTGCGCTTGCGGATCAGTTTCAGCGCGCAGGCGGCGTAGAGGCATTGCGCATGGATGGGCAGGTTTTCAGGGCCCGTCCAGCGCTTGCCGAGCTGTTCGGCGAGCGCGTGATAGGCGGCGTTGTAATCCAGCTGCCCGCCGGAATAACGCACGGAATGATAGGCGAGCCATTCTTCCGGCGACAGCGCTTCGGAGAAAAGCGGCAGCTGTTCCGGCACGGGCTGGCCGGGCGCGCGGCCCGGCATCTTGCGCGGGTCGAATTTCAGGAAGGGCTTGATGGCCGGAAAGGATTTCGCCTGTTCCTGCATCAGCGTCTCGAGGCCCATACGGCGGCGGTATTGCGTGCCGGGGCCGCGGAAAATGGTGAAGACGGTCATGACCGCCATGATAGCGAGAAAAATGTATTTGAGCGGCACGACGGCCACCAGCGTCGAGCGCTTGATATGCTCGATCGTGATGTCCTCGACATGCGCCTTCGGCAGCCAGCCCTGCCAGACCTGCAGCAGCTCGCGGCCTTGTGAATCCCCGATGCCGAAATTCTTGCCGTAAATGCCGCGCACCAGCCACATCTCGCCGATGCGCACATAGCGGACGAGATTCGTGAGTTCGGCGCTGAAGAAATGCCAGATCACCCAGCACAGGCCGGCGAGAATGCCCACGACGATCGTGAACATGATAAAATCTTCATGCGGACTTTTCTGCTGCGACACTTAAAGACCTGTCCCCGAAACCGCGCGGCCTGAACGACCGCACTCCCCTTAATATAGCCCTGATATATTAACACATATTGACTCTGCGCCTAGGGTTTCAATGCCTGCCGATTTATCTTGAAAAATTCCTGCCGTGACTTATAAAAAGATAAGGGTTTCAGGAATTACGTATATTCTGGTATTGAGATCCAGTTGCCGACGTAGCACAGCGGTAGTGCAGCGGTTTTGTAAACCGAAGGTCGGGAGTTCAATCCTCTCCGTCGGCACCATTTTCCTTCTGAAATACCGTCAAAAACTCTCTTTAATTACAATTTTGGATAAAATGGTGTGCAAAACCACCCTTAAGACCTCGATTCACGCCTTTTTGGCTGAGAATACCGTTCTTCTGAGCGAAAAATTGATTTTTAAAGCCCAAAATAAGACGTTATCAGCCGTACAAAAATACCCCAGAATCTCCTTTACTTGCTTATGTCAAGAAAGTAGGCTTTATCTCTACTTCATTTTGACTCCGGTTAACGGGGCGAAAACAGGGCAGACGGTGTGGGTAACGAATCTTTGAAGCGCATGAAGGCGATCCTCGGCAACGGGACGCTGGGCCAGAAATACGCAGATCTCAACATGCTGCTGGGCGATGGTTTTTCCATGCTCTATAGCGGCGATGTAAAATGGGAGCTCAAGCTTCCCAAGCAAACCCTGAAAGGCGATGCCGACAGCGTGGATTCCGCGCTCGACCAGCTCCGCCTGCTGTTCGAGGATATCCTGCGCGACGCGCGTCCCGACACCAAGGTTTTCCTGGCTCTGAAAGAAATGCACAATCCCAAAGACTGATTACTTGGCGCGGATATCGCTGACGCCCGCTTTGCGGGGCAGCGGGTCGTCCGCGCCGTTCAGCGCATGGTCAAGGAACCACAGGCTGTAGTCGACGACCAGCGACTGGCTGCGCTTGTTCAAATCCGTCCAGCCGAAATGACCGGTCTTTTCAAATTCGACGAAATAGGCTGGCGAAGCCGTTTTATTGTATGCCCCGCCGTCTTTTTTCAGGACCGGCGTAATCGGGTTATCGCGCGTACCGCCCTGATACATCACGGGTACGGAAAGATGCGCCAGATCGCCGTTTTCCACGTAAGGCGCGACATAGGGCGACAGCGCCAGCACCGCGCCGATACCGTCCATCTTCCACGAGGGCCAGCCGCCCGCAAGTCCCACTACCGTGTAGCCGCCGAGCGAATGGCCGGCGAGCGCGACGCGCTTCCAGTCGATGCGCGCGCGCCATGTGTCGTCGGCTTTCAATGCTGCATATAAATTTTTAATGTCGTCGCCCCGTGTTTTATACGTCGCGTCTGTCCATTTCTCGATGTCTCTAAAATTTTCCTGCGCCTTGCTGAAGCCATTGCCGCACAATGCATCGGCATGATCGGGGGCGACAACGACATACCCGTGCTGCGCCAGCGCGGTCATAAGGAATTTGCTTTGCGTTTTGCAGCCGCTGAAGCCGTGGGAGAAAATAACGAGCGGCGCAGGTGTATCGGTTTTGGGTAACCAGTAGGCCGTTTTCAAGCCCGCGATCTCCGTGACTTCGGTACTGCCGCCCTGCTTGGCCGCCATCATGGAATGCAGACGCTTCGCCAGCGGCCCTTCTGCGGAGGCCGGCGCGGCGAGCAGATACATCATCGCAACGAAGAGAATGACGGCACGGTTCATGGTCGTTATACCCGTTTACGCCGCCTGCCCCTGCGCGGCGTCCTTCATCTGCTGTTTCATCTGCTTGGCCGCCAGCGCATAGCCGCCGTCGGAGCCGTCGATGAAGTGGAAATGCTGGCTGGCATAGTCAAAAATGATGCAGGTCATAAGCGCGGAGGGCGCGGAATGGATGCCGTAGAAAATTTTGCCCTGCCCGACGAGAATGTCGAAGTAATGGCGCAGCGAGGCTTCTTTTTCCTGCGAGACGTCCATCACAAGGCGCAGCGTGTTGTCGAACTTGATGTAATCGTTGTGTGACTCCATCGATTTTTTATACGTCTTGCCGTCCATGGTGCCGGCCTTCAGGCCGAACAGGAACATCAGCTTGCCGATGTTCGACATCAGCACGGTGTCCCATAGGTATTTCAGATAGGCTTTGCGGCCCTGCCCATGTGTCTGCACCTTTGATTCCGTCGCCAGTTGCGCGGGCGTATTGCCGAGCGTCAGTTGCTCCGCGGACACAGGCTTCCAGTTGGCGGCTGGCCCGCACAGCCCCTCGATATTGCCGAGCATATCGGCATAGAGCGCGGCTTTCTGCGTATCGTCGCCCTGCCGCGCCTGCACGATGATCGACAGGTCCACGCCGTTGCGCGCGTAAAGCGGCTGCCAGCGGCATTGCAGACCCTTGAAATCGGGCGGCTTGGCGGCGAGCGCATGCTTTGGGAACAGCGCGGTGATGTCGTGTTTCGGCCCCTCGACCTTATCCTTGATGATTTTTTCGGCGAGCGTCACGCCGTCGCCGGACAGTGATGCCTGATAGACACCCGGCGCAACCTCGATTTTTGCGACGCGGATCGGCGCATTCTGCTTGCGCAAGGCTTCGACGAAGACGATGCCCGCGCGCATGTCGAGGTTGAAAATATCTTCCGACATCTGCCGCGTGCCGTAGAGCGCGGCTGCGACGTCATAGGCAAGCGCGGCTGGCACCAGCAGCGTCGCGCCATCGCCGCCGAAGATATAGGCGATTTCCTCCCGCCCTGCCGCATTCAGTATGGCGGTGATGGACGACGCCGAGATCATGTTGACGTCTTTATATTTTCCCGCCTCGATCGCCTTTGTCGAATTGACGATATCGACGATGACAACGCACCAGTCTTCAGGAATATCGCGGTGCTTTGCGATATCGAGCATGCCGTCGCCCGATGTCAGCGGCGGAAGGTCTTTGTAAAAACTGCGGGATGATGATGCGTCCATGCCGCCAGCATAGCACCAAAGAAAACGGGCAGGAAAGCGCTGGCGCTTCCTGCCCGTCATCAACCTTCATCCAATAGGGAAATCGGAAATGAAGATACTGTTTGGCGTCGACCTTATATTACAGGTCGAATTTCGCGCCCTTGGGGGGCTTCGCCTTGTTCTCGTTGTCCTTGGCGATGATCTTACCGACCAGACCTTGCGCTTCGGACGCGAATTCGGCGGCAGCCGCTTTTGCATCATTGGCAGGGGTCTTGGAGGCAGCGATCGCACCCAGCTTGTCGGAAGCGAGTTCGCCGAGGCCGTGGACGATATCGGCGACAGCCTTGCCGGAGGGCAGCTTGCCCACAACCGCGTCAGCCTGCTTCGACACGCGCTCGGGCGTGATTTCGCGGGTCAGCGCAGCCGCCTGCATGGCGATGGCGTCGGTCGGGATGGTCGCGGCGATGTCGCGGACTTGCGCCGCCACGTCTTTGACCGAACCGTTGCGCGCGTCATCCAGCATGGGCTTGAATTGCTCGAACAGCGCCTTGATGATCATCGCTTCGCCATCGGCACGGGTCGCGAGGGCGTTATCGAGGCCCTGTTCGATCTGCTCGTTGGAGGTTTTCGCGAGGACGTCCTTAATCTGCTTGGCGACTTTCAGGGAGGTTTCTTCTTCCTGCAGCTTGGCCATGCCCTTGTCGAGCAGCGCTTTCACTTTTTCTTCGTCGAAGGCGCGCACGGCTTGAGAGATGCCGTCGGAAACTTCCGAGCTGTTCAGGATGCCGTAGAAATCATTGGCGGCATCTTTCACATAGGCCTTGGGGAATTCCGTGAGGCCTTTGTTGACAGCAGCCTGTCCGCCGGCAGCAGCCGTGCGGGTCAGCTTGTCGGCGTTTTCGGGGGTGACGTATTTGGCAGCGAATTTTTTGAACGCTTCTTTCAGCAGGTCGAGGCCGGGATGTTGTGCCATTGTTCTGTGCTCCGTAAAATTTTTTCTATTTATGAGTGTGTGTGTCGGCAAAACCTTCGCGAGGCTTTTGGATGGTTTTGCGAATGCGTTGCTGTGCCTTCAGGATGATAAAGTCCCGAGGTGACGAGTCAACGGCCATTCTTTACAGAAAGAGTCTTTTTGAGATTTCGTGTTTTACGCAATCGTGTCCAGCAGGTCGCCAAGCATTTCGTCCTGCGTTTTGATTACGGAAACATTCGCCTTGAAAAGCGCTTTGGTTTCAATCAGGTTCACCAGCTGCTCAGCCAGATCCACATCAGGCACGGCGACCAATCCCTCTGCATTCGCGTGAACCGATGACGGATCATAGATTACGGAATATGCATTTAGATCGGGCCGCACCTGCGCGGAAACGCCGCCGCCCGCCTGCGAAGATAAATCCACAGTCACGGGTGTGTATACGGTTGAGGCGGGCGCTGACGGATCGGCGGAGGGCACAGTGCCCGCCGTCGAGGCATTGGCGATATTGCTGGCGGTGGCCGCCAGCCGCGTCGTCTGGGCCCGAAGACCCGATAGCGCAATCGATAATGCATCCGTCATTTATAAACCCTGCCTCACCAAATACCTTCCGGAAAACGGGTAAACGCCTGCGGCATACGACGCATGCCGAAAGGCGAATAGACAGATTCCAGACGATGACTCCATTATGCCATATGACGGCTTAATAATAAGTTATGCTTTTGAACTTATAGTAAATTTAGGCTAGATTCGGAAGTCACAGGATTAGAGTCTTTAGGAGACATCCATGAAATATCCCGTCAGAACCCTCGCCGCGACCGCGCTCGTCGCGCTCATCGCAGCCGCAGCGCCCGCGCAGGCCGGCAAGCACGAATGGGGCGCGGAGGGCGACATGATGGCCATCAAGGGCAGCATGCTCGACAACGGTTTCAGGGATGCCGCGCGCACCATCAACCGCCTGCCATCAGGCGATGTTTTTGCGCCGCAGCGCATGTACGACAAGCCGGAGCATTACGGCTTCAAGCCTTACGTTTCCAACTGGGACCCGCAGAACGACCACCCGCAACAGTGGGACGGACTGGACTGGGACCCGTCCATGTGGAACAAGGACTGGACGCCGGAGGTGACGCTCAACAAATTCTTCAAGGCGCGGATTTTCGAGCGCCAGTTCATGCGCAAGGGCAAGCCGCCCGTGCCGGTGCTGGAACTGGGCCCGACCTTTTATAAGATCTCCGACCTCGACCAGCGCCGCGCGCTGAAGCTGCTGTCCGATTTCACCGGCGTCTTCAACGAAGGCTTCCCCGTGGTCGAGCTGCGCGACTGGCACACCGCCGAGATCGTCGGCACCTATACGCCCAAAGGCATGTTCATGAACTGATCCGGCGGCGCCGGATTCCTGCTACGCCCGCTTTTTTTGAAAGAGGCTCTTTGCGATGAAAAACTCCTTCCTGCTCTCCGCCGCGCTGCTGGCCGCCCTTGCCGTCACCGGCTGCAACGTGAACATGCGCGACAGCTTCGCGCCGTCGAAGCAGATGAGCTATTCACCCAATGATGCGGGCTACGTCAAATACGTGAACGACTTCACGGGCACCGACACGCATGTGTTCAAGACGGGCGACCGCTCCTTCACCATGCGCGGCACGCCGCCCCTGAAAGGTGTGATCGAGCCCTGGTACGACTGGAACGACATCAGCAACGTCGGCAGCAAGGCCGTGTCTTTCAATGACTGCGGCAAATGCAACCTTGCGATGGGCGCGGAGGCCGAAGTCATGACCCGCAACCTGCGCGGCCATACCGTTTCGCTGTCGCTCTGCTATTACGACGTACCGGGCAAGACAGGCCCCGTTTGCTTCGCGGGCGATTCCGCGATGCTGGGCGCGGACATCAAGGAATGGAAAAAAATGTCGGTCACCGTTCCCTTCGACCAGTTCCGCACGATCGCCTATAAACACGCGCGCATCCATCTCGATGTCGACCGCGGCAACGAGAAAATCCGTAACGAGAAAATCGGCAAGGCCGGTTTCGAGGGCACGATCTGGGCCGACAATTTCCGCTTCATGCTGGCCGAGCAGTCGGGCAGCGAGAAATACAACGTGAAACTGTCGGGCGCATTGTGGCCGGACGATTATAGCGGCTGGCAGGAAGCGGGAAAACCGCGCGACCCGCTGCAATCCTGGCAGCCTTAAAAACAGGCGGCATGCGCAGGGACAGGCGCGGCCGGACGTATAAACAATGATGATGAAACGGTTTTTAATCGCACTGGCGCTGATCGCGCTCGTCACTGTCTCTGCGCGCGCCGATGCCGCCGGCATGGGCGTGATCCGTGACGAGGAGATCGAGCAGTCCTTGCGCATCTTCGGCAAGCCGGTCTTCGACCAGGCCGGCCTTTCCCCCTCGGCCGTCAAGTTCATCCTGATCGACCAGAACGAACTCAATGCGTTTGTGGCGGGCGGGCAGAACATCTTTTTCTTCACCGGACTTATTTTGCGGACCAAAAATCCCGCAGAACTGATTGGCGTCATGGCGCATGAAACCGGCCACATCGCCAATGGCGACCTGATCCGCATGCGGTCGGAAATGGAAGACCTGTCGTTTCAGATGATGGCGGCGACGCTGCTGGGCATCGCGATCGGCGCGGCCTCTGGTTCCGGTGAAGCAGGTATGGCGGTTATATCCGCCGGGTCATCGGTCGGGCAGCGCACGGCGCTGCGCCATAGCCGCATACAGGAAACGGCAGCCGACCA
>JAQSWE010000298.1 GCA_029266795.1 Alphaproteobacteria bacterium
TTCATGAAATACAAGGAAATGAAGGACAAGTTCGACTACATGCAGGGCTTCAACGTCAACGACAAGGCGAACATCGCTTTGACGATGGCCGTGTTCGGCGGCTTCACCGAAGGGCTGCAGCTGTTCGCATCCTTCGCGATGCTCATGAACTTCCCGCGCTTCAATAAAATGAAGGGCATGGGCCAGATCGTGACATGGTCGGTGCGCGACGAGACGCTGCACACGCTCTCCATCATCAAATTGTTCAAGACCTTTATCCAGGAAAACCCGGAAGTCTGGACCGACAAGCTCCGCGCCGACATCACGGAAGCCTGCAAGACGATCATCCATCACGAAGACGCCTTCATCGACCTTGCCTTCGGCATGGGCGAAATCGAAGGCCTGACCGCGCAGGAAGTGAAGGACTACATCCGCTACATCGGCGACCGCCGCCTGACGCAGCTGGGCCTATCGCCCGTTTTCGGCATCGAGAAAAACCCGCTGCCCTGGATGGACGCGATGCTGAACGGCGCGGAACACGCGAACTTCTTTGAAAACCGCGCGACCGAATATTCGAAAGCATCGACCCAAGGCTCGTGGGAAGAAGCGTTCGAAGAGGAAGCATTCAAGGGCGCTGCCTGAAAGGGTAAGCCCGATACGAAATAACCTTGATCTCCTTCAAGGCACAGTGAAAAGCCCCGGGCGTAACACCGGGGCTTTTCTAATTTAATGATGATCGCGATCGGCGGCATGTCCGGCAGCGGCAAGACGACGCTGGCCGAAGAGCTCGGCAAAAAAATGCCGGGCGTCGTCGTGATGGATTCAGATGTCGTGCATAAAAAAATGTACGGCGTCGATCCGAAGACCCCGCTGCCCGACAGCGCCTACACGCCTGAAAACATCCAGACATTCATCAAGCATATTCATGCGGAAGCCGAGCGTTTATTGCGCTCCGGCAAGAGCGTCATCGTGTCGGGATCTTTCCTCGACACAACTTCGCGCGCCAATCAGGAAGCGCTCGCGCATAAAAACGGCGGCGATTTTATCGGCATCTATCTCCATGCTTCCGCATCGGTTTTGTTCGACCGCGTGAGCAAGCGCAAGGACAGCGCATCGGATGCCGACAAAAAAGTCCTGCGCCGCCAGATCACGCAGAACCTGCCGAAAGCGTTTCGCCAGCTCAACTGGCACCTCATCAATGCCGACCAGCCGATGGAGAGCATCGTCCATACCGCGATGTTCCACATCCACCAGAAGAACGAACGCAACGCGTATCGTCTCGCCCTTCCCAAAACCAAGCGTAATCAGTCACCTAAGCCTTAATCCCGGGATTGACAGAATAATCCATTTGTCGTAAACATATCCGGCAAGCAACCGGAGATTCCCTTAAAACGCATGGCCAACGACAAACCCACATTGTCGACGATTTTTTCCGACGTCATGTCTATTGGCGAGGCGGAGGCGCAAGCCCGCGTCGATGCCGCGCAACTGCGTCAGGCGAACACGCTGCTGCTGGGCGCGATTGCCGCGAATGACGATACGATGTTCGACAAGGCGATCCGGGACGGCGCGAACGTGAACGCCGATAACGGCAAGCCGCTGGAGCACGCCGCCACCGTCAACAACACGCTGTTCTTGCGCAAGCTGCTGACGCGCGGCGCGGATGTCAGCTATGCCGTCGCTGCGCTGGAGGCGGAGCAGAAGGCCATCCCGCGCAAGGAACGCTACGACGATTACTATGAGCGCCGCACCTACACCTACAAATCGAAAGAGGCCGAGCGCCGCTACAAGCAGATCAATGCGATCGTGAAAAATCTCAATGAATACGAGAAATTCTATCTCGAAAAAGTCGCACCCATCGAAGCCGTACGCCTGCAGCAGCAGGTATTGGATAATGTGGCGCAGCTGAACCGCAACGTGGATGAAGCATTGCACGGCAAGGCTGTTTACAAACCGAAACTGAAAGCGCCGGGAGACAAGCCATGAACCTGCGTTCATTGTGGGGCGGCAAGCCCGACCCGATCAGCGAATCTAAAGGCCAGCTGGTGACAGCCGTGAAGGAAGGCAATATCGAAGCCTTGCGCGCACTGCTGCAAAAAGAAATCGAAGCGCCGCCCGCCGTATTCGACGCCGCGCTGGCGAAGGCCGTTTCCAACAATCAGGTCCGCATGGCGCGCCTGCTGATCGAGGCACCGGGCAGCCGCACGCTCGACACCGGCTACCTGCGCGCTGTCGTTTATGACGGCAAGACGGAAATGTTCCGCCTGCTGAAAGACAGCGGCTGGAATTTCGCCTCCGCCGTGCCGTCGGAAAACGGCCAGACTTACGTCTCCCGCCTCAAATTCATGGACAAGGATTACGAGGCCGATACGCTCCGCGCCGAACTGGCCGCCGTGAAAAAAGAACTGACCCTGCTGAAAGAAAACTGCACAAAAACAGGCCCGCTCACTGGCCCCCTCGACGACACACCGCGCCAGTCTCGGAATCCCTCGCTATAACAGACGCTTAGGCTGTCTTGCCGTCCGCGGACCGCGCCCTATCTATGTAAACATAAAATTAACTTTATTCAGGTTTAATAGTCGCATAGGCTAGAAATACCGGAAGGAGCGCAAAGGGATGTCCAATCTGTTAAGCAGTGCAGCGGTCGGAGCGAAGACGGGAGCGGATGCGCAGGAGATCGCGTTTTCGTACCTCGAAACCAACCCCACCATGGCCCTTAACCGTACGCGGGAGGCAGCCGCCGCGCCGAAAGGCATGAGCGCCGCCGACAGCATCGATCCTACGCGCTGATCCTCGTCCGGGGGAGTTTCTAAGGGGCGCTTACCATGGCTCAGGCCGATAAATCCGTCGTGACCGAGTACGAAGTCTTCAAGAACGGGCGCAACGCGCTCGCTTTCTTTTTCTACAAACATGCCTCGCTCGACGGCAATCCGGAGGAAGGGCCTTTCTGGTTCACCATCCAGGAAAACCGCATCGTCGCCGGTACCGAAGCGCATTACGCGATCTTCGAAGACGTCAGCCAGGGCATCATCGACACCGCCCGCCAGCGCGGCGTGCTGATGCTGGTCGAATTCGAAAATCAGCAACCCGTGCGCTGCACGCCTTGCTATCTGTCCGACAACTTCTAAATCCATCACGCGGCATTCCGGCCAGCATCGGAACTTTCGGCCGCGCTGTAGCTTTGCCTTTCATCAAAATCCAAGGAGCTTTCACCATGAAAAAATACCTCGCCCTGACAGCTGTCATTCTTGCCCTGTCTGCGCCTGCGCTGGCGGAAGCGCCGAAAACGGCGGAGGTGAAGCTGGAAGATGTGAA
>JAQSWE010000082.1 GCA_029266795.1 Alphaproteobacteria bacterium
CGACTTTTAAATTCAGGCGTTCCATGTTTTCGGTGAGGCGGCGCACACGCTCCGCCGAACGGTCGAGCGCGATGACATTCGCGCCCATCGCCGCCAGCTGCGCGGTCTTGCCGCCGGGTGCAGCGCACAGGTCGATAACGGTCTTTCCCTTCAGGTCGCCAAACAGTTTCGCAGGCATTGCGGCGGCAGCGTTTTGTATCCACCATGCTCCTTCGACGAAGCCCGGCAGGTCGGGAATGAAGCCGCCGCCTTCGCGGCGCAGACTGCCGGTCGGCAGCTGCACCGCCTCCAGCTTTTGCGCCCATTCTTCGGGATTTTCCTTCACGGTGAAATCGATCGCGCCTTCGTCAAGGTTGGCAGCAGCGATATCAAGCGAGGTTTCGACGCCGTAATCGGCCATCCATGCATTCCACAGCCATGCGGGGGTATTCATCTTTCCGGCTTCGCGCGCATCGGGCGGAGTTATTTCCTCCCGCGTCAGGCGGCGCATCACGGCATTCACCAGAGATTTGTGGTGCACGATCTTCTCGGCCTCCGCCAGCTCGACCGAGGTATTCACGGCAGCATGGGCGGGGGTTTTCAGGTAAATATATTGCGCGATGCCAAGGCGGAAAATATTGATCAGTTGGGGCGGCTTCAATTCCGCAATCGGATCACGCAGCAGTTTTTCAAGGATGCTGTCCATTTCCCGCGCACGTTTCAGCACGAGCGAGACGAGCAGGCGCACGAAAGCCTTGTCCCTGCCCTGCAGCGTTTCCAGCGTCGGGGAATGCGCGAAGGCTTCGTCGAGATTTTTCCGCCTGTAAAAAATATCGTTCAGGATATGGAACGCCGCCTGCCGCGCCGGCAGGCCGCTGTCATCCCAGAGTGTCGTTCCTTCGGTAAAGCCCATGTCTATTGTGTCCTGAACTGGCAGATTGTTTCGGCTCTCACGCTGGCGGCGGCTTCCGAGGCTGGCACCATTTGGTAAACCGTGATTTCATTCGGCTTGCGCACGATGGGGAAGCTGTCGGCGATATACTGCACCATGTCGGATGCCTGCAGCGCGTTGAAGGCGGTCGCGAGCGGTGTGCCGTCCTTCATAAACAGCAGCGGGTTGAGCGGGATGCGGTTATTGCCGAGGTTGCGGCGCAGGAAGACGCGGTTCGGCTTGTACTTGTTAAAAAAGTTGACCGAGGTTTGCTGCACAAAGTAATTGCGGTCGTATTCCAGCCCCTCGCGGACAAACTGTTTGAAATGTTCGCGGTCTTCCATGGCGAACATGCCGTTGCTCAGCTGCTTGTCCCAGACCATCGGGAAGACGTTGTTGCGCCCCGCCGGCATGATCGCGCCCGGATGCCCCCGGCGCAGGCGCAGCGGCTTCGCCAGTTCAAGTTCGGGATCATAGGTCAGTAGCATCGGGCGGAAGCGGATGGAATCCAGCAGCGCACCGCAAATTTCCTTACGCGTATTGACGGTCGTATAAATATCCGGCGCCGCAGCCCTTGCGGGCGCAGCAACGCTCAACGTCGCCAAGATCAGGGCAAAGGCCGCCAGCCGCATCACTTCTTCGCTTTTTTCTTGGTGGCTTCGGCCTTGGCAAGGTCTTCGATCGCGCAAGCCTGATAGATGATGAAGGTGTAAAGGGTGCGCATGAAGTCGGGGTCAATTCCATATTTCAGGCCATTCGTGGCGGCGCGCTCGCGCACCTGCGTCACGCGGTCGCCGAGGAAAGCCGGAATATCGTGCTTTATCTTGACCTTGGCAACCTTTTTGACCACGCCGAAGCGCTGGCCCAGCAGTTTCAGGATCTGGTCGTCGATTTTATCGATCTCCTTGCGGAAGGGCGCGAGGAGGATTTTTGTGGCGTCGGGATTGCTTTTTTTCATTCTAAATCTCTGTTAAACATACGTTTATAATAACAGTCTAGCATCTTCAAAGACGATAACAAAGGGCGGCCCATGCAGCAGCTTTTCCGGGTGTTTTTTATATGTGTCCTGTTCCTTGCGCCGAGCCTCGCGCAGGCCAAGACGTTCAATGCCGATACCTTCACCCTTGAAAACGGCCTGCAGGTCGTCGTGATCGAAAACCACCGCGCGCCCGTCGTGACGCATATGGTCTGGTACAAATTCGGCGCGGCGGATGAAAAGCAGGGCGAGAGCGGCGTCGCGCATTTCCTTGAACACCTGCTGTTCAAGGGCACGACCAAAGTGCCGGATGGCCAGTTTTCGAACAGCGTCAAGAAAATGGGCGGCGTCGACAACGCCTTCACCAGCCACGACTATACCGCCTACTACCAGAACGTCCCGCGCGCGAGCCTTGCGAAGGTGATGGAGATGGAGGCCGACCGCATGGGCAACCTGCTGCTGCGCGAGGAACAGATTGCGGCAGAGCGCGAAGTTATTATCGAAGAACGCCGCCAGCGCATCGACAACACGCCGCAAGCAAAATTCCAGGAACAGATCATGAGCGCGCTGTTCGTCAACCACCCCTATTCCACACCCATCATCGGCTGGCTGCACGAGATGAAGGAACTGACGCGGGATGAAGTGCTTTCCTATTACAATACATGGTATGCGCCGAACAACGCGATTGTGGTCGTCTCGGGTGACGTAACGGCAGCGGAGCTGAAGCCGTTGGCTGAGAAATATTACGGGCCGCTGGCGGTGCGCGAAGTGCCGCGCCGCGAACGCCCCCGCCCCGCCCCCATCGTGGCGGAGCATCAGATCATCATGCAGGACCCGCGCATCGGCCAGCCGGTCGCCATGAAAAACTACCGCGTGCCGCATGGCAGCGAAGCGATGGAAGTGCTGGCGCAGATTTTGGGCGGCACCTCCACCTCCCGCCTTTACCGCGCGCTGGTGATCGAGCAGAAGATTGCCGTAAGCTCCGGCGCCGATTACGACGCGATTGCGATGGACGACACGACATTCTCGCTCTACGCCAGCCCCGCCCCCGGCAGCAGCATCCAGCAGGTGCAGGCCGCCATCGACAAGGAAATCCGCACGCTGATCGCCAAGGGCGTGACGCTGGAGGAATTGAACGGCGCGAAAAACCGGCTGGAGGCCAGCTTCACCTATTACCGCGACAGCCTTCAGGGCCCGGCCACGCTGTTCGGCCGCGTGCTGGCGAGCGGCATGAATATCGACTGGGTTGAAAACCGTGTCGACCGCATCCGCAAGCTGACCATCGATGACATCAATGACGCCATCGACGCCGTATTTGAATCGAGCGACCTGCCCGTGACGGGCGTGCTGCTGCCCCAGATCAAGCCTGCGCCCACGAGCGACAAGGGAGAAAAGAAATGATCCGCATTCTTCCCGCTATATTTGCGCTGATGGTGCTTGCTGCGCCCGCCTTTGCGGCCAAAGATAAAGTGCTGGATGTTCAGGTGTTGAAATCACCCTCGGGCGTCGAGGCATGGCTGGTCGAAGACCATTCGGTGCCGGTCATATCGGTGAACTTCTCCTTCGAGGGCGGCCTTGCTTTCGATCCTGAAGACAAGCCGGGCGTCGGACGTCTCGTCTCCATCCTGCTGGATGAGGGCGCGGAGAAAATGAAGAGCCATGAATTCCAGACCAAGCTGTCGGACAACGCGATCAGCATGTCCTTTACCGCCGGCCGCGATGCGTTCTATGGCCGCCTGCAAACGCTGTCGAAAAACAAGGACCTCGCCTTCGACCTGCTGCGCATGGCGCTGAACGCGCCGCGTTTCGATCAGGATGCGGTCGACCGCATGAAGGCGGCGAACGTCTCTGAAATTCAGGAAAATATGGGTGAGCCCGGCTGGCTGGTTGCGCGCACCTTCAACGGCATGCTGTTCGAGGGGCATTATTATTCCCGCCCCGGCTTCGGCAACCTCGAGAGCATGTCGACCATCACGCGGAAAGACCTGCTGCAATTCGTCAAGGAACAATTCGGCCGCAACGTGCTGAAGGTGGCTGTCGCCGGCGACATCACGCCCGATGAAGTGAAGGCGACGCTCGATAAAATCTTCGGCACACTGCCGGAAAAGGCGGCCTCCGTCGAATTGCCCGCGACCACCCCCGGCTATCCCGGCAAAACGATCCTGCTGCCGCTCGATGCGCCGCAGACCTATATCATCGCGGGCGGTCAGGGCATCGCGCGCACCGACAAGGACTGGCATGCCAGCGTCATCATGAACTATATCCTTGGCGGCGGCAGCTTTAACGCGCGCCTGATGAAGGAAATCCGCGAGAAGCGCGGGCTGACCTACGGCGTTTACAGCTCGCTCACCAATATGCGCAGCGCCGACATCATTCAGGCGAATATGTCCGCCAGCAATGAAAAGGTCGAAGAAGCCGTGCGCCTGCTGAAGGAATCCTGGGCGGAAATGGCCAAGGACGGCCCGACAGCGGAAGAGCTCGCAGATGCGAAATCCTACCTGACCGGCTCGTTGTTATTGCAGCTCACCTCGACCAGCGATATCTCCGGCGCGCTCAACGATATCCAGCGTGACGGCCTCGGCCCCGATTACATCAACCAGCGCAATTCCGAGATCAACGCCGTCAGCATGTCCGATGCGAAACGCGTGTCGGCGAAAGTGCTGCAGGCGGACAAGCTTGCTATCATCCTTGTCGGCAAACCGAAAAACATGAATGTGGACATCCTGCTTGACCGCCCGCCCGGCATGGAAGAGCCGAAGGCGGACAAGCAATGAAAGACACCGCGTATTTCAAAAACTGGCAGCAGCTGAAGCAGCACCGTGACGGTCTGCGCGGCAAGACGCTGAAGGACTTGTTCGCGGGCGACAAGGAGCGCTTCGGCAAGATGTCGATTGCCCTCCCCGGCATACTCGTCGATTTTTCCAAGAACTTCGCGAATGACGACACGCTGGCGATACTGGCGAGCCTTGCTTCCGAAGCGGGCGTAGAAACTGCGCGGAACGAGATGCTGCGCGGCGGCAAGATCAACTCGACCGAAAGCCGCGCCGTGCTGCATACTGCCTTGCGTGCGCCCAAAGGCAAGGCCGTGAATGTCGACGGCAAGAACGTCGTGACCGACGTGCATACGGTGCTGGATGCCATGCGCAAATTCACCGATGCCGTGCGCGACGGCAAATGGCGCGGACAGAGCGGCGATGAAATCACCGACATCGTCAATATCGGCATCGGCGGGTCGAGCCTCGGACCGCAATTGGTCACGCATGCCCTCGCCCCGTTCCACCACAAACGCCTGACCGCGCATTTCGTGGCGAATGTGGAGGCGTCGGACCTCGCCCGCACGCTCGCCAAACTGTCGCCCGAAACCACGCTGTTTATAGTCGCGTCGAAAACTTTTACGACCGCCGAAACGATGCAGAACGCGCATATCGCGCGCGACTGGCTGCTGACGCATTACAAGGACGAAGCGGCGGTGGCGAAGCATTTCGTCGCGGCATCGACCAATACCGAAGCCGTTGAAAAATTCGGCATCGCGCCCGATAACATGTTCCCCTTTTGGGACTGGGTCGGCGGGCGGTACAGCGTCTGGTCGGCGATCGGGTTGTCGGTCATGCTGATGATCGGTGCGGATAAATTCGCCGAATTCCTCGCAGGTGCGCATGAAATGGACGAGCATTTCAAGACTGCGCCCATCGAGCAGAACATCCCCGCCCTGATGGCGCTCCTGGGCGTCTGGTACCGCAATTTCATGGATTATCCCGCCTATGCGGTGATCCCGTACAACGCCTGCCTTGGTCGCCTCTCCGCCTTCCTGCAGCAATTGGATATGGAGAGCAACGGCAAGGGCGTGACGCGCGAAGGACAGCCCGTGACGACACCGACCGGCCCGATGGTCTTTGGCGAACCCGGCACCGATTCACAGCACAGCTTTTTCCAGTGGCTGCATCAGGGCACCAGCACCGTGCCGGTCGATTTTATCGCCGCCGTGAAAACGCCCTATGGCAACCGCGACCAGCAGACCATGCTGCTCGCCAATATGTTCGCGCAATCCGAAGCGCTGATGACGGGCAAGGAAAATAAGGCAGAGCCGCACCGCAATTTCCTCGGCAACCGTCCCTCCACCACCATCCTGCTGGATGAACTGACACCCCGCACCCTCGGGATGCTGCTGGCGATGAACGAGCATAAAGTTTTTGTGCAGGGCCTCATTTGGGGCATCAACAGCTTCGACCAGTGGGGCGTAGAGCTGGGCAAAGTATTGGCGAAAACGCTGGAATCCGAAATCAAGGCGGGCAAACCCGGCGCGCATGACGGCTCGACGCTCGGTCTTCTGGAATATATTTCGCGCAAGAAAATTTGAATATTGCGGAAAAACAACTTCGTTTGCCTTCACTTACGTAATCCGGAATAATCACGTTATCCAAAATCGTGATTTTTCAGGAGATAACCGTGAACATACGGCGCTCGATCCGTTCCCTTGCGAATAAAGTATTCGGCAAGCCCGCCAACGACAACAACAGCCTGCAATTCAGCGTTTCCGAAAAGGAAAACAAGCGCGCACTCGACGCGCCGATGGATAACACCGTCGAAAACCTGCATGGCCGCATGGTGTCGGACCCGTTCCGCCCCTTGGAAAATCTCGACGCGCCCGAGACCGCCGCATGGCTTGCGAAGCAGAACGCACAGTTCCAGTCTTACATCGCGGGCAGCGACAAGAGCATCGACAACGCAAAACAGTTCATGACGGAAGCGCTGAATTACGACGGCGAAAGCCTGCCCGGCAAATACGGGCAAGTATATTTTCGCACCTTCCAGAAAGCCCTCGCCGCGCAAGGCGTCGTGCAGGTGGGCGCATCGAAAGACGGGCCGTGGGAAACCATTCTTGATCCTAACACGCTGTCAAAAGACGGCACGGTCGCGCTTTCCGGCTGGAGCCCGAGCGCTGATGGCAAGAAGATCGTCTATTTCACCTCGGAAGCGGGCAGCGATGCGCAGACGCTTTTTATCTATGACGTCGAAAAGCGCGAAACGATGAAGGACAAGATCGAAAACTGCCGCTTCACCAGCGTGCTGTGGGACAAGGGAAGCAGCGCCAGCTTCCAATACACCTATCCCAGCCATGATGGCACCCGCCGCAAGATCATCAAGCACCACAAGATCGGCGACGATGTGGCGAATGACAAAAAGGTTTTTGAATCAGCGCTGGAGGACAGCTTCGTGTCGCCCTCGCGCCTGCTGACGTCGAAATATGAATGGATCTGGCATTCGGTCGGCACCGATAAAAACTCAGGCCTCTATTTCCGCCCCTATGGCAGCACCGATGAATTCAAGGAATTGCTGCCGCCCAAGCAGACGACGATTGTGCCGATCACCGAATATGAAGACGGCACGATTTTGGCGCTGACGACCAAGGACGCGCCGCATGGCAAGCTGGTGAAATTCGATCCGCGCGACCCCGCCCCTGAAAAATGGGTCACGGTGCTGCCGGAACATAAAGACGATATCCTCGACAGCGCGATGGTGCATAAGGGCAAGCTGTTCGGTTTCTATTCACACGACACCGCCGATGCGGTGCGCGTCTATACGCCGGAAGGCCAGCATTTGCACGACATGCCCCTGCCCGTGCAGAGCGTCGCGAGCTTTGGGCGCATCCTGCCGACGGATGACAAGTTCACGATGAAAATTTCCGGCTTCAAATCGGCGGGCGATGTTTATTCCTATGACATCGAAAAGAACGAGCTCACCTTCGAGAAAAAAGGCAAGGCACCCTTCGACCTGAACGATTGCATTGTGGAACGCATTTATGCGACATCGAAAGACGGCACGAAAGTGCCGATGACGGTCATCCGCCATCCCGATACGCCGATGGACGGCACGGCGGCAACGAAACTTTACGGCTATGGCGGCTTCAACATTCCGCTCGGGCCCGGTTTTTCGTCGGGCGTGGCGCATTTTGTGCGCTCGGGCGGCATCTATGTGCAGTCGAACCTGCGCGGCGGCGGCGAATTCGGCGAGGACTGGTACAATGGCGGCCGCGGTCCGACCAAGCAGAACGTGTTCGACGATTTCATCGCCTGCGCGGAACATCTGATTAAAGAGAACTATACTTCGGCGAAACGCCTGATCATCAACGGCGGCAGTAATGGCGGGTTGCTCACCTCCGCAACCATGCTGCAGCGGCCGGAACTGTTCGGCGCGGTGATTACCGAAGTCGCGGTAACGGATATGTTCCGTTTCCACCTCGGCACTTACGGATCATCGTGGAAATCGGATTACGGCGATCCCGGCATCAAGGAAGATTTCAACACCGCCGCGAAATACTCGCCGCTGCATAACGTGAAGCCCGGCGCAAAATACCCGCCGCATTTGATCAAGACTGGCGATCATGACGACCGCGTACTGCCGTGGCATAGCTTCAAGCTCGCCGCGACGCTGCAGGCAAAATCGGACAAGCATAACGACACGCTGATGCGCGTCGAAGGGCGCGCGGGCCATGGCGCTGGCATGCCGACGGAAAAGATTATCCAGGGCTATGCCGAAACCTTCGCCTTTATCGAGAAGGCAATCGGCCCCGTGAACAATGCCGAATACAAGGCGAAGCTGGCGGCGGAGAAGAAGAAAACCTTCTCCCTCCCCTGCCCGTGGAAGAAGAAAGCGGCATGACCGATATCATTTTCTACGATACCGAATTCACCACATGGGAAGGCGCGCTGGACCGTGACTGGTCGGGGCCGAATGAATACCGTGAAATGGTGCAGATCGGCGCCATCCGGTTCGACCTTGATACGCTGGAGGAAAAGGAAGAATTCCTTGTCCTCATCAAGCCAGTCAAAAATCCCGTGCTGTCGGATTTTTTCACGCAGCTGACCGGCATCA
This sequence comes from Alphaproteobacteria bacterium, assembly GCA_029266795.1. Classification (GTDB taxonomy): domain Bacteria; phylum Pseudomonadota; class Alphaproteobacteria; order Micavibrionales; family UBA2020; genus JAPWJZ01. The sequence continues at coordinate 8,760 of JAQSWE010000082.1, forward strand.
CGAATGACGAGGTGAAAAAGGACGGGCTGTCCTTTCCCGACGCCTATGCCAAGTTCCTCGCCTTCACCGAAGGCGACCCGACCTCATGCTACGGCTGGGATGCGAAGGTGATGCGCGAGAACCTCGCTTTCAACAACATGCCCGCAACGGAAACCGAATTCGACAGCCACAATATCGGCCCGTGGTTTTTCGATGTCGGGGCATCCTATGGCATCGTGAAGGGCAAGACCAATTCCGGCAAGCTGGCCGCGACATTAGGCGCGCCCATGGCGTCGATACAGGAACACAACGCCCTGCACGACGCGCGGTCGATTGCGGCGGCCTACCGTTTCCTGCTGCAAAAAGGCGCAAAAAGCCCTTTTAAGGGCATATTGACATAACCAACTGTTGCGCTATGCTGCCCTAATCCAATAGAAGGCAGCCATGGGCATTTTTTCGCGCAAATCGAAGGATGACTTGAAGAAAGCGGAACGCGAAAGCCTGATCGCCGTGCTGAAATCGGCATCGGCCAACGGCAACGATATGCAGGTCTTTGCGACTTTCATGAACCTCACCTCCGGCCACCACCTCGGCGCGCCCGAGGTTCCCTATATCGTGAATGGCGTGATCGAAGCTGCCGCGCGGCGCGACTGGCAGATCGGCATCGGCATGGCGACCTAT
>JAQSWE010000299.1 GCA_029266795.1 Alphaproteobacteria bacterium
GGAAAATGGGGGATCATCCATGCCAAGGACTGACAAAGACTTCGAAGACTGGGAACACCCGCTGTGGTTTTTTGCCGGCCATTTGCTGAAGGTGCATGATGCCCATGTGAAGGGCACGGTCGAGCTGGAATCCGAAATTCAGGCGTTTAACGAGGAGCTTTACTACCTCATCCGCGACTACACCTCCGCCACCAAACTCAAGATGGCCCTGCCAAAAGATGCCCCGCAGGACAAGAAAACTGCTATCATCATCCGCGAACATTACCGGCTGTACGACAAGCTGAAAGAATACATCAACGCGATGGATTGAGAGCAGAAGTGACCGACAAAAAGCCCCCCTCCAAACCCCGTACCCCGCGCGGCGCGCAGAAGAAGATCCGTGTCAAGACGCGGGCGAAGCGCAGCATTTCGTCCTCGCGTTGGCTGGAGCGGCAGCTGAACGACCCGTATGTCGCGCAGGCGAAATCGGACGGCTTCCACAGCCGCGCGGCGTACAAGATCCAGCAGATGCATGACGACCTGAACTTGTTCAAGGCAGGCATGCGCGTGATCGATCTGGGCGCGGCGCCCGGCGGGTGGACGCAAGTTGCCTGCGAAATCGTGAAGCCGAAATCGACGGGCGGGAAGGTGGTCGCGATCGACTACCTCGACATGAAGCCGGTCGCGGAGGCGATTTTCTTCAAACTGGACTTTATGGATAACGATGCGCCCGAGCGCCTGACGACCGCCGTCGGTGGCAAGGCCGATGTGGTGATGTCCGACATGGCACCGCCCACCATGGGCCACCGCGAAACCGACCATATCCGCATCATGATGCTGGCCGAAGCCGCGTATGAATTCGCGCATGAAATCCTCGTCCCCGGCGGCACGTTTTTGTGCAAGGTTTTCCAGGGCGGGTCGTCCGAGACTTTACTTAAACAGCTCAAAAAAGATTTCACCAAGGTCAAGCATGTGAAACCCCATGCCAGCCGTTCGGATTCAGCCGAAATGTATGTTGTGGCTATGGGCTTTAGGGGCTAAAATCGAGCCTCAAACGGTGTGCCGCAGTCGCAGGCTTCAAGGGGTTCAATATGAAAAGAAACGCAACAATCAAAGAGTCGGTGTCGACCAAGACGCGCCTGACGAAATCGATCGAGCTCAACATCCCCCTCGTCGCCGCCAGCGTCGATAACGTCACCGAAAGCGCGATGGCGATCACGCTCGCGCAGCTCGGCGGCATCGGCGTCATCCATGACAACATGCCGCTCGGCAAACAGGTGGAGGAGGTGCGCCGCGTGAAGCGCGCCGAAGGCGATATCGTCCAGAACCCCATCACCATTTCGCCTGAGTCTTCGGTCGCCGAAGCGCTCGACCTCATGACGACCTACAAAATTTCCGGCCTGCCCGTGATCGAACAGCCGTCGCAGAAAGTGGTCGGCATCATCACCAACCGCGACCTGCGTTTCTTCGAAGATTTCGCCAAGCCTGTATCGGAACTGATGACGAAAGACGTCGTGACCGTCAAGGGCAAGCCCGAGAAGGCCTATATCAAGCAATTGCTGCATGAGCGCCGCATCGAAAAAGTCGTGGTGGTGGATGACCAGGGCCGCTGCGTCGGGTTGATTACCGTGAAAGACATTGAAAAACTCTCGCGCTTCCCCAATGCGGCGCGCGATATTCATGGCCGCCTCCGCGTGGCAGCTGCCGTGTCGATCGGCAAGGATGCCATCGACCGCGCCGCCGCCATGACCGATGCGGGTCTCGATGTCGTGTTTATCGACGTATCACATGCGCATACCAAAGACGTGGCACAGACCGTCAGCCGCATCCGCCAGCAACGCTCGAGCGAAGTGCAGATCGTGGCTGGCAACGTGGCGACGGCAAACGCCGCACGCAGCCTGATCGATGCGGGCGCAGATGCGATCAAGGTCGGCATGGGCTCATCCACCGGCGCGATCATCCGCGGCACGCTCGGCATCGGCGTGCCGCAGCTTTCCGCCATCCTCGCGGTGGTGGAACAATGCGAAATGCAGGATATTCCCGTGCTGGTCGATGGCGGCATCAGTGACGCAGGATCGCTCGCCAAGGCATTGGCGGCGGGCGCCGAAAGCGCGGTCATGAGCCACCTGTTCGCCGGCACCGACGAAGCACCGGGCGAAGTTGTGTTCGAAGCGGGCCACGCCTACAAGGTCGTCAACCCGCAGGCGAAGGCGCAGCACCGCCCTTCGCATACGACGCAGATCGTCGATCCGTACCGCATCGACAAGGACCCCGTCGACACCTCCGTCCCCTATCGCGGGTCGGTGACGCATATGGTCAACCAGCTGGTGGGCGGTTTGCGCATGGCGATGGCTTATACCGGTTCCAAGGATTTGCGTGATTTGCGCGAACTTGCCGAATTTGTTCGTGCAAAATAACTTTAGATAAAAGGCGCATATCACCATGACACCAGCCGCACGTGTACAGGCTGTTATCGAGATCCTGAACGAAGTATTGGCGGAACCGAAACCCGCCGACACTGTCGCCAGCGCCTATTTCCGCAACCGTCGCTTCATCGGCTCGAAAGACAGGGGCGCGATCAACCTGCGCTTCTTCCGCGTCATGCGCGAATATCACCGGCTGTCGTGGTGGATCAAGAAAGCGGGGGTGCAGGTCGATGCGCGCACTCTGACCATCGCCGATTTGATTTTGGGGCATGAACTCGACGCGAAGGCGGCGAATGAAATGTTCTCCGGCGGGCAATACGCGCCGCTCGAAATGACCAAGCCGGAGCGTGACCTTGTGCGCGAGCTGATGGGCAAATCGCTGGAGGCGGCAGACATGCCCGACCGCGAACGCCTTGAATGCCCCGAATGGGCCTATCCGCTGCTGCAAAGCGCATTAGGCGACCGTCTAGAATCCGAATTGAAAGCCATGATGACGCCCGCGCCGCTGGATTTGCGTGTGAACGCCATCAAGGCGTCGCGCGACGAAATTCTGGCTGAACTGAAACGTGACGGGCTCGAGGCCTATGCGGGCAAAATCTCGCCGCTCTCCATCCGCTTGCTGAACCGCCCGCCGATTTCGCAGCATGAGCTTTATAAAAACGGCCTCGTGGAAATTCAGGACGAAGGCTCGCAGATGGTCGCCGCGATTGCGCAGGCGAAGCCGGGCGAGCAGGTCGTCGATTTCTGTGCAGGCGCGGGCGGCAAGACGCTGGCCCTCGGCGCATCCATGGCGAACAAGGGCCGCATCGTGGCGATGGACGTGTTGGGTGGTCGCCTGAACCGCGCCAAGGAACGCTTCCGCCGCGCAGGCCTCCACAACATCGAAACCCGCGAATTGACCAGCGAGCGCGATAAATACGTGAAGCGCCACGAAGGCCATTTCGACCTCGTGTTGGTCGATGCGCCCTGCACGGGCGTCGGCACATGGCGGCGCGATCCCGACAAACGCTGGCGGATGCTCGGCCCCGGCATCTCGACGCTCGTTCCCTTGCAGAAAAATATCATCGACAGCGCCTTCCGCATGGTCAAGCCGGGCGGTCGTTTCGTTTACGCGACCTGTTCGCTGCTGCCCGAAGAAAACGAACATCAGGTGGAGGCGTTCCTCGCCGCGCATCCCGATTTCAAGCTGAAGCCTGCCAAGGATATCGTCGATATCAAGGGCGTGACCGATTACCTGAAGCTCACCCCCGCGCAGCACGATACCGACGGCTTCTTCGCCGCCGTTCTCGTCCGTGACGCGAAGAAGGATGATCCCAAGAAAG
>JAQSWE010000300.1 GCA_029266795.1 Alphaproteobacteria bacterium
CGGCAAAGTCGCGCAGGTCGGCATCTATCCGGCGCTGGAGCGCAAACTGACCGAGATTTTTAATTTCGAAAGCCGCGAGCGCATCGTCATCTCCGAAAACCTGCGCACGGGTGTTGAAAACATGGCGCAGCCGCAGAGCTTCGATACGGTCGAGGAAGCGGTGCTGCAGAAGGCTGCGGCTGCCTACCGCAATTTCGGCAATACGCTGGATGACACGCAGCTGACGCGCCGCAACCTCAACAAAACGGCGAGGCTCCCGTAATGTTCGACAGCGCGAAAAAATTCCTCCAGGCCGTGAAGGACAACGACGTCAAGACCGTCACGCGGTACGTAAAGGAATACTATTACAACAGCCACAAGGTGGATTTGAACGCGCGCGACGAGGCGGGCATGACGGCCGTGTCGCATGCCGCGCGCTTGGGCCATACCGATATCCTGACCACCATGCTGAAATTCGGCCTGAACGCGAACACGCCGGACAAGGAAGGCCATACACCGCTGGCGCTGACCTTCATCAACAAGCAGCGCGAAGCGGCGCAGGTGCTCATCAAGCGCGGCGCGGATGTGAACGCCCATGCGGCCGATTACATCACCCCGCTGCATTTCGCGGCGCATACCGGCGATATCGAACTGGTGAAGCTGCTGGTCGACCACGGCGCGGACCTCAACGCCGTCATCGTCAACAATGGCTACACCCCGCTGCACTGGGCGGTCATTCAGGGCCATGCGAATGTCGTCGAATTCCTCGTGCAATCGGGCGCGCGCACCGACATGCCCGACAAGAAGGGCAATACGCAGCTGGAACTCGCGACCGCCAAAGGCGCGCATCTGCAGAAAATCCTTGAAGCGCCGGTTGCGAAAAACACGCCTGTCGTTGAAGAGCCCGCCGCCCCCGCCTATAGCGGCAACGACAAATGGCTGCGCACGGGCGAGCATCAGGTGACGCATATCGGCGAGATCCCCGACATCAACCGCCGCCTGACCGAAATCTTCAATTTCGAAACGCGCGAGCGCACCCTCATCAATGAAAACACGCGCAGCGGCGTGGAAAACACTTCCACCCCCGAAAACTTCGACACCATCGCCGAAGCAGCGCTGCGCAAGGCGCTTGCCGAATTCGTGAAGCTGGGCGGCGAAGCGGTGGAATCCGATGTGATCGGCAAGCGCAATACGGGCGGCAATTCCGGTCCGCAGAAGCAAGCCCGACCTGACGCAAACCGACCCCGAGGGCAACACCGCCTTGCTGCTCGCGCTCACCAAAGACAAATCGGCGGCGGCGCTGCTGCTGATCGCGGCGGGTTCGGATGTGAACGCGCATAACAGCAGCTATACGTATCCCCTCCACTGGGCGGCGCATAATGGCGACCTTGATTCCGCGAAGGCGCTGGTCGAAAAAAATGCCGACCTGAACGTGCGTAATAAAAAGGATGAATTGACGCCCGCCTATTATGCCGTCGCCAGCGACCGCGGTGCGGTGCTGGAATTCCTGATCTCATCGGGCGCGCGCACGGATATGCCGGGCAAGGACGACAAAACCCCCGCCGACCTCGCCAAGGAAAAATACCCGCGCCTTCAGAAAATCATCGAGGCGACGGTGCGCGCAACGCCCGCTGTTTCCACCGACCTCGCCGCGCCCGCCGCCGTGATTGCGCCTGCGAATGAAAACAAGCCCGCCGGATCGGGCGAAACATGGGCGCTGATGAACCCGACCACCATCGCCAAAATCGCGGAAATGCCCGTGCTGAACCGTAAGATCACGGAGATTTTCAATTTCGAATCCCGCGAACGATTGATTATTTCCGAGAACCTGAAGACCGGCGCAGAAACGCTGGGCGTTGCGGAATCATTCTCCACCCTCGCCGACCTCGTCCTCGCCCGCGCGACAGATGAATTGAAAAAAGCAGGCGGCCAGCCGCCGGTGCTGGATGACAAGCCCGCGAGTGCAGGGCCGATTGCACGGTTGAAGATTTAAATTGCCATCCCAGCGAAGGCTGGGATCTCGCAGGTCGAAGACCTGCCTTTATAAGACCGCGCAGGCGCGCGGGAGATGCCAGCCTTCGCTGGCATGACGAGAGGAACGCGACAGCAAAAAGGGTCCGGCATAACGCGCGGACCCCTTTCTCAATACCTTAGCGGTGATATTAAACCAATAACAATCTATTCGCCGTCCCTTTCCTTGCGCTTGCGCTCAAGTTTGCGGTGGCGACGAACTGCTTCAGAACGCTCACGCGCCTTCTTGACAGAAGGCTTCTCATAATGGCGGCGCAGTTTCATTTCGCGGAACAGTCCTTCACGCTGCATCTTTTTCTTCAATGCGCGCAGTGCCTGGTCGACGTTGTTATCGCGTACGATGACCTGTACGATGGTAATCACCCCTTTCCGAATCTCTTTATAAAAGTTGTGCCTTGATTGGCGTCAGTGCTTGTAACACAGCATCTGATCGGGTGAAAAGCCTTATATTCCGGCCAATTTGTGCGTTGCAGCACAAAAAGTTGCGCTATCGCGTTGATTTTTAACATTTTTCAACGCCAATTTATGAAAAAAAATGTTGAAATAAAGTTGCCCGACTCGCTATACGATACTACCTTAACGCTGATACGGAATCGAATACAGGGTGGGTCACAGGGCATGCGCGACGCTGTTACGCTGAATGACAAATATACCGAGAAATCGGGCCGTATTTACCTGAACGGGCTTCAGGCTCTGGTGCGCATCCCGATGATGCAGCACGAGCTGGACATGCAGGCCGGCCTGAAAACCGCCACTTTCATTTCCGGCTATCGCGGCTCCCCGCTCGGCGGGCTCGACCAGGCCATCATGCAGGCCAAGAAATTCACCGCAGAACACGAGATCAAATTCGTCCCCGGCGTGAACGAAGATCTGGGCGCGACCGCCGTCTGGGGTAGCCAGCAGCTGAACCTTGGCCCCGCCGCACGTTACGACGGCATCGTCGGTATGTGGTACGGCAAGGGCCCGGGCGTCGACCGTTCGATCGACGTGCTGAAACACGCCAACGCCGCAGGCTCCTCCAAGCACGGCGGCGTGCTCGCGCTCGCGGGCGACGACCATGCCTGCAAATCATCGACCTTCCCGCACCAGTCGGAACACGCCTTCATCCATGCCATGATCCCCATGCTGCATCCGGCGGGCATCGAGGATGCGCTCGAGCTCGGCCTGCACGGCATCGCGATGAGCCGTTATTCAGGCGCTTGGGCGGGCCTCAAGATTATCTCCGACTTCGCCGACAGCTCGGCCTCCGTCAACACCGACCCGTTCGGCATGAAATTCATTCTACCAAGCGATTTCGACATGCCCGCCGAAGGGCTGAACATCCGCTGGTACGATCCGCCCGTGGCGCAGGAAGAACGCCTTGTGACGCTGAAGCTGCCCGCAGCCCAAGCCTATGCCCGCGCCAACGGCCTTGACCGGTTGACGCTCAACCCCGCCCGCAAACGCTTCGCCATCGTCGCAACCGGCAAGGGCTGGATGGACACGATGCAGGCCCTGGAAGATTTGGGCATCACGAAACAGCGCGCGGAAGAAATGGGCCTTGCGGTTTATAAGGTCGCGCTCGTCTGGCCGCTGGAAACCTCCGGCATCATCAAGCTGGCCGAGGAAGTCGAAGAATTGTTCGTGGTGGAAGAAAA
>JAQSWE010000301.1 GCA_029266795.1 Alphaproteobacteria bacterium
CGCGGTTTTCGATGCGGTTGAAAAAGTGATGATCGCCAATGGCATCATGCCGAAGGCGGAGGAAAACGCGCGCCTGGAAAAAATCCAGGACGCTTTCGGCTGGCGCATGTCGGTTGCGGTGAAGGAGCATTTCAACGCCGCCGGTAAATTCCAGCAATTCGCGCAAGCGCCGACAGATGCGGAGAACGAGCAGCAAAGAAACGCGCTGCGCGGCCTGCTGATGAAATCGGACGCGGAAGCGACGCTGGGTTACCTGAAGGCAACCGATGTGTTCATGGGCGTGGCGCGCCGCGTCGGCAGCGATGCTGACCTTGCCGCCCTGCTGCCGAAAAAGGATTTCGACGCGACGGATGTGGATGTTCTTGAAAAGAACAAGCTCCCCTCGCTTGCAGCCCTCGTGAAAACGGCGATCCAGAACAAACCCAAATAACGCCGGGCGTTTCGCCCCGTCCCTGACAAATATCAAGGCATCATCCCCCCGCCGCCCTTATCCTGAAAAGGAGAAAGGGGCGGGGGTGTGATGAAGCTTGCGGCCAAAAAATGCCTTGCCTGCACAGGCGGCGGCTTCGGCGGATTGCTGGCAGGCCATGCCGGCTGCCTTGCCGCGACTTTGCTGGCGGGCATCGGGGTCAGCGTCGGGACGGGGGCGGCGGTCGCGATGCCGCTTTCCATGTTCATCTTCGGCGCATTAACCACCACCGCAGCACTCGCGCTCTGGTTCCGCCTGCGCGGCCCCGCCGCATCTTTGCGCGAAAAACAGTCGGTAGTGGCTTGCGCGGTGCTCGGCCTGCTGATCTCCATCGCCCTCCACCACCCCACCACCGCCGATGCCGAAGCCATCACCTTCAGCCCCTTCGACGCCTTTTGCGGGCAGCTGCCGCGGTGAGCATTCCGTGCAGCCGTTTTAGAATATCCTTGACTCCAGACCTATGAAAACACTATGGTTCGGCCTATCTAACTTAAGCGGAGCAATTCCGCGCGGGGGCTGAAGCTTCCGAATCTCCATAAAAATCAATAACAAAGGGAGACATATATTGTCGCAGCTGAACGGTAAAAAAGTCATGATCCTCGTCGCCAACGGCGTCGATGAATCGGTAATGTCGGTTGTCATGCGCGAAATGACCAAGACCGGCGCGGTCGTGAAAACGGTCGGCACGGAACCCGGTCTCGTGAACAGCTGGAACGACAATGCCTGGGGCCTCTACTTCCCCGTAGACCTGCAGATCAGCCAGACGCTGGGCGCGGATTTCGATTGCCTGATGGTTCTGTCCGGCACCCGCTGCGTGCAAAAACTTTCCACCAACGCGCATGCCGAGCGCATCGTGACCAGCTTCATCATGGCCGGCAAACCGATGGCATTCATTGGCAACGCGGTCGAGCTGCTGGCGAAAATCAACCTCGCTTCCGGCTGGAACGTCGCAGGCCCCGCATCCGTGAAGGATGTGATGGTGGCTGCCGGCGCGCAGTTCGTCGATGAAACCGTCCATGCGCACAACGCGCTGCTGACGGGCGAAGGCGCGGATGTTTCCGGCTTCATCGCCGAGATGCTGGCGCATTTCAACGCGGGCCCCGTCGAAATCAAGGCCGCTGCGTAATGAAGAACGAAGTCACCACAGCAGTAGAGGAAATCAAGACCTCCCTCGACCTGCTGAGGAGGCATCTTTGACTGGGATCGTTCTGTCCACCGCCTCAATGAACTGAATTCCCTCGCGGAAGACCCCGAGCTCTGGAACAACCAGGAGCGCGCGCAAAAGATCTTGCGCGAGCGCACGCGGCTCGACACGCAGATTTCCGCCGTGCGCGCGATCGAAACCAACCTCAACGACCAGCTGGAAATGATCGAGCTGGCGGAGATGGAAGGCGACGCGGCGCTCGTGGCCGAGGCCGAAAAATCCCTCTACGCGATCAAGCAGGACGTCGCCAAGCGCGAAATGGACAGCCTCCTGTCCGGCGAGCTCGACGGCAACGACGCTTACTTGCAGATCAACGCCGGCGCTGGCGGCACCGAGGCGCAGGACTGGGCCGGCATCGTTTTGCGCATGTATACGCGCTGGGCGGAAAAGCGCGGCTTCAAGGCCGCGATGATGGACATTCAGGACGGCGAGGTTGCGGGCATCAAATCCGCGACGCTGGAAGTTGCGGGCGAAGCGGCCTTCGGCTGGCTGAAATCGGAATCCGGCGTTCACCGCCTCGTGCGCATTTCTCCGTACGATTCCAACGCGCGCCGCCATACCAGTTTCTGCTCCGTCGCCGTCACGCCCGTCGTCGACGACGAAATCGACATTACGATCGAAGACAAAGATTTACGCGTCGACACCTACCGCTCCGGGGGCGCGGGCGGCCAGCACGTCAACAAAACCGAATCCGCCATCCGCCTGACCCACATGCCGACCGGCATCGTCGTCGCGTGCCAGAACGAGCGGTCGCAGCACAAAAACCGGGCGGCGGCGATGAAGATGCTCAAGGCGAAACTGTACGAGCGCGAAGTGATGATGCGTGACGCCGAGAAGCAGCTGCGCGAAGATTCCAAAACCGACATCGCCTTCGGCCACCAGATCCGCTCCTATGTTTTGCAGCCGTATCAAATGGTTAAAGACCTGCGCACCGGTTTCCAGACCTCCGACACCGGCGGCGTTCTGGACGGCGACCTCGATGAAATCATGCAG
>JAQSWE010000302.1 GCA_029266795.1 Alphaproteobacteria bacterium
CAAGCGCCGCAACGGTTACAAGCAGGACACCGATATTCCTGCCGATGGCCTCGCGGAAATTGTGGAGCAGTACAAGACTCTGGTACAGAAACAGACGGGCAAGCCCTTCCCGCAGGACCCGCGCGAGCAGTTGTGGGGCGCAATCGGCGCGGTGTTCAAGTCGTGGATGACGCCGCGCGCCGTGACCTACCGAAAAATCAATTCAATCCCCGAGGAATGGGGTACGGCGGTCTGCGTGCAGGCCGTGGTGTTTGGCAATATGGGCGATGATTGCGGCACGGGCGTTGCCTTTACGCGCAACCCCTCGACCGGCGAAAACAAATTCTATGGTGAATTCCTGCTGAACGCGCAGGGTGAAGACGTCGTCGCCGGCATCCGCACGCCGCTCGAACTTGACGACATGAAGAAGACGATGCCGGAAGTTTATGAACAGCTGGACGCCATCCGCCTGCAGCTGGAAAAGCACTACAAAGATATGCAGGACATCGAGTTCACCATCCAGAACAAAAAGCTCTACATGCTGCAGACCCGCAGCGGCAAGCGCACCGCGCCCGCCGCGCTGAAGATTGCGGTCGATATGGTGAATGAAAAACTGATTTCGAAGGAAGTCGCCATCAAGCGCATCAACCCGCAATCCCTCGACCAGCTGCTGCACCCGACGATCGACGCGAATGCGTCGAAAACCGTGTTGACGCGCGGCCTCCCCGCCTCGCCCGGCGCCGCTGTCGGTGCTGTGTGCTTTGATTCCGACGATGCGGAAAAACTGGCGAAGGATGGCGTGAAGGTTATCCTGTGCCGCACCGAAACCAGCCCCGAAGACATTCACGGCATGCATGCGGCGGAAGGTATTTTGACCTCGCGCGGCGGCATGACAAGCCACGCGGCGGTCGTCGCGCGCGGCATGGGCAAGCCCTGCGTTTCCGGTGCAGGCGACGTTGTGATTGACCACAAATCGAAAACCATGACCATCAAGGGAAAGACATTGTCTGAAGGCGACAAGATCACGCTCGACGGTTCGACCGGCGAAGTGCTGCTGGGCGCGGTCAAGATGCTGCAACCCGCGCTGACCGGCGATTTCGAAACGCTGATGGTTTGGGCGGATGATGTGCGCCGCCTGAAAATCCGCGCGAATGCCGAAACCGCGCTCGACGCCGAAACCGCGCGCAAATTCGGCGCGGAGGGCATCGGCCTCTGCCGCACCGAGCATATGTTTTTCGATCCCGAACGCATCCTGTTCGTGCGCCAGATGATTTTGGCGGAGACATCCGAAGACCGCCGTGCGGCGCTCGCGAAGATCGAGCCGCACCAGAAACAGGACTTCGTGAAGATCTTCAAGATCATGAAGGGCCTGCCTGTTACCATCCGGTTGCTCGACCCTCCTCTGCACGAATTCCTGCCGCATGAAGACAACGAGATCGACGGTCTCGCCAAATCGCTGAACATTTCCGGCGACAAGGTGCGCCAGCGTATTTCGCGCCTGCATGAATCGAACCCGATGTTGGGCCTCCGCGGTTCGCGCCTCGGCATCGTCTATCCCGAAATCTATGAAATGCAGGTGAAGGCGATTTTCGAGGCGGCGCTGGCCGTGAAGAACGAAACCGGCGACACCGTCATCCCCGAAGTCATGGTGCCGCTGATCGCGACCAAGGCGGAAATGGATATCCTGAAAGCCATGATCGACAAGGTTGCGGCGGCGGTGGGGTTCAAAGGCTACCTGACCGGCACGATGATCGAATTGCCGCGCGCGGCGCTGGTGGCGGGCAGCATCGCTGAATCCGCCGAATTCTTCAGCTTCGGCACGAATGACCTGACGCAGACCACCTTCGGCATCAGCCGCGACGATGCGGGATCTTTCCTGCCAGCCTACCAGACGCAGGGCATCCTGCCCTCAGACCCGTTTGCGTCAATCGATGTGGATGGCGTGGGCGAGCTGGTGAAAACCGCTTGCGAGCGCGGGCGCAAGACGCGCAAAGACCTGAAGCTTGGCATCTGCGGCGAACATGGCGGCGATCCGGCCTCGATCAAGTTCTTTGAATCCGCAGGCCTCGATTACGTTTCCTGCTCCCCCTACCGCGTGCCGATCGCGCGCCTCGCAGCGGGGCAGGCGGCGCTGAAGGACTAAACGCCCTTCGCGTATATCCGCGCGTAGTCTTCGCGGCTGCGGACAAGGAATTTCAGCGTGCGGGAACGGAATTCGCGCAAGTACAACACGGCCACAACCAGCGTGCAGGTCGGGATCAGTAGCAACGGGCTGATGAACCACGGCAGCAGCGCAAGCGCGAAGTAATATGACCGCAGGCCGTAATTAAATTCATGACCCGCGCGGTCGGAAATTTTCGCCAGTTGTACGGCGAAATCTTCTTCATCGGGCGTGAGTTGTTTGTCCGCCGGCACAAATGGCGCGGCACCGATCAGGATCGACACGAAGGTGTGCTGGCGCATCGCCCAAGTGAAGCGGAAAAACGCATAGACGAAAATGATGACGAGCGTCAGCAGCTTGAACTGCACCTGCTCCACCGTCGTCTTGGCGACGAAGGCGTGGTTGGAAAGCAGCTCCATCACATTCTGTGATGAATACAAAACCGTCACCGCGCCCGCGAGAATGAAGATATTGGTAGTGGCCAAGAAGTTGACCATCTGAACGAGGTTGTTCAGCAGTGCGAGGT
>JAQSWE010000303.1 GCA_029266795.1 Alphaproteobacteria bacterium
AAACCTCTTTTTTTCTTCTATTAACCGCCACGGCGAGTTGTTGCCGCGAGAAATAGACAAGGTCCTTTTCTGGACTTAGAGAAATTTCAAATTCATATTCATAGATCACAAACTTATTATCATAAGTTCTAACACAACCGTAGATTTTAGCTGAAATTTGACTTTGATATTCCCCCGCCTCCAATTTTTTAAAGACGGAACCAGCCCCCCCCAACTTACTTACGGCTTCGCTGATTGGTGATGAAAATAGCGCATTTAAAAATTCGAAGAAAACAATAATATTAGTTTTACCCGAACCATTAGAGCCGACAAGAATATTTAAACCTGGCTCTAAAACTAATTCAAAATCAGAAAGCGATTTAAAACCATCAACTTCGATTTTAATAATCACTGTTAAATCTCCATTTGATAAATCTATATCTCAGTATATTAGCGCTTAAGAACATAGCAATCTAAACAACGGTGAACTTATTGAAATAATATTAATATTCCTTTGATATAGTGAAATCATAGTTTGCATATGGAGCCTCACATCATCACCGCCGGCCAATTTTTCGCAGCAAAACATCGGAAGCAGCATCCGGAGGAAGCGGCTTGGCATCATTGTGTTTATGTGATCGAGCTGGACCCCAAGGTTTTGAAAGACAGGAAGTTCAGGGCGGCGAACCCGGATCATGATCCGTCCAAGCCCTGCCTCTATGTCGGCTGCACGGGGATGTCGCCGGAGATGCGGTTTGAAAACCACCGGCGCGGGTACAAATCCAACCGCTATGCGCACAAGTTCGGCTTGCGGCTGCGGCCCGACCTTTATGCCTGCTACAACCCGATGCCCTATGACGCGGCGGCGGAGATGGAAGTGGAGCTGGCGGCGGGGTTGCGGGAAGACGGCTATGCGGTGTGGCAGGCGTGAGCGCCCTGCCCTTTTTTATCGCCATATTTTATTTTGTCCGTCACCCCCGCCTTGTGCGGGGGTCCGGCCCGTGGCTTTAGCCACGCTTTATGAGTCATGAGACGCGCGGACGCGCTACCAGACCCCCGCACAAGGCGGGGGTGACGGAAAAGATTATTCCTTCACGTCATATTCATCCAGCTGCTTGGCCATACGGCTGATTTCTTCGGTGCGTCCGTCGAGGATGAGGCGGAGTTTGGAGAGGTTATCGACGGGGGCGCCGTCGTTGGTCCAGCGGCGGATATGCTGTTCCGGCACTTTCAGCGCGCGGGCGAGTTGGGGCTGCCATTGCACGCCAAAGGCGGCGCGGCCGATATCGGCGAGTACTTGCGGGGAGATGAGTCCGGCGAGATTCTTGTCTGGCTTTTTCATTCGAAGATATGCAGCACGTTGGGATTGTTGCGCACCGATATATTGATGCCAACGTCCCAGATCACCTGCACTTCGAACACATGGCCGTATTTGCCGCGCCCGTAATATTTGCCGGGGTGTTTCGGGTTCAGGTCTTTCGGCTGCAGGTCGAACATTTTGGTCGCGAGCTCGATCGCCACCTTGCCGGGGTCGCTGCGGTCGATCTCGGCCGGAATTTCATCGACGTGGAAAGACACGCATTGAAACAACGGGCGCGCGTCGCCGTTCGCCTGTAGTTTGACGTCGCTGCTGCTACTCATCTGTTTTCTCCGGCACGGGTTTCGGAGCAATATTCAAGATAGCTTGTAGAAAATCGTCTTGAAGTCTTTGGAAAAGAAAATCCCCGGCGGCCATTGGCGCGCCGGGGATCCCCTTGAATCAATCAAAAGAAGCTTACGCTGCTTTTTTCAGGTTCGTCGCAGCAGCTTTGCCGCGTTCGGTCGCTACGTCGAAGGTGATCTTGTCGCCTTCGTTGAGACCGCGCATACCAGCCGCTTCAACAGCGGAGATATGAACGAACACATCTGCTCCACCGCCATCGGGCTGGATGAAGCCGAAGCCTTTTTGAGCGTTAAACCATTTAACTGTACCTTGAGCCATATTGGCCTCCATTTTAGATGCGCTTAATGCGCGAAGTGAAACCGTGCAACCATTGCGCAGTTCCTCATCCGAACAAAAGCGATGTCATGGAGAAAGCCTTTAGGGCCGTAAACAATGCATATCGTGAATTCGAACAGTTCCTATTATACCCCGTTTGCGCATTTATGCACAGGACAATCGATAGGGGAAATTTGTTCAATTATTACAGCCGGATACAGCGTTTACCGCGGAAACGGGATCACTTTACGGTCGAGTCCGCCCATGGTAACCGCGATAATGACGGGGCTTCCCGACTTCACGGCAAGCGCCATCGGCGTCCAGCCATTGCGGGATTCGTGCTCGGCATTCGCGCCCGCATCGATCAGCACGCGGGCGATATCGGAATGGCGGTTCTTCACGGCCCAGGCGAGCGGCGTCCAGCCGTTTTCGTCGATGCTGTCGACGGCCACGCCCGCCGCGATCAGCCCGCGCAGCTTTTCGGCATCGCCTGTCTTCGCGGCACGGATGAGCTGCATGCCCGCGCCTTTATCACCAAAGCGCGCGTCCAGCGCGGATGCGACGACAACGGGATTGATGGATGCGGCGGTGGCGGTGGTCTGTGCGGTCATTCTCTTCCCCTCCTTGGGAATGTCTGTTTTTCTGGCAACGGGTCTGTTTTTTTTCGCCCGCGCGAAAACCCAACACCGGAAAGTAAACGGCGTTCCCGCTTGAAAATATTCAGTTTTGTAATGATTTGTAACAGGCTTGTGACAAGGAACTCTCATGATTGCAGCAGGTTAGCGGTGTAGTCCATGTTGAGGAGGCATACATCATGAAACCCGCACTTCTGATCCCCGCCGGCTTTGCAATTGCTCTCGCTTATGCAGTAAACGCCTCCGCAGAGCTGCCCGATATCCGCAGCAACATGCGCGACCTCAACGGCTGCGTCGGCAGCATGTCGGTGAAGACTTTCTCGCAGGTCGATATCGACCGCGACGGCCGCATCAATTACCGCGAAATGCAGGCCGCCGATAAAAGCGACCTGCCCCTGTTCGATACCATTGACGAAGACCGCGACGGTTTTGTGTCCAAGGCAGAGCTGACCGAGCACACGAATGACCGTGGCGGCTGCGTCAACTAATCACACATAAAGTGAATTAAAGGTCGAAAGACTTGCCGGGCTTCTTCTTGGGCGCGGCGGGTTTTTCTTCCTGTTTGGGCGCGTTGAAATCGATGCCCTTTGACGCTGCATCCCAGCGTTCTTCGCGCGGCAGGCGGATGAGGTCTTCGAGGCTGGCGGAGGATTCAAACCACGCGCCCGCTTTTGCTTCATTCGCCAGCTGGCCCTTGCTCCAGCCCGCATAGCCCATCAGGACCAGCGCATCGGCAGGCTTGCTCTCCAGCAGCGCCATGCCTTCTGCATCGGGATAGATCGGGCTGGCGGAGTATCCGGTTGCGCCGAGCACAAGCCCCGGCTCGTCATTCGTCTTGCGCAGGAGCAGCAGCGCGCGTCCGTCGATAGGGCCCGATTTGGTGACCTTGCCGTCCATGATCTCGGCGCCCGCGATATTGACCGCCAATGTGCCTGCATCGCCGGTTTTAATGACCAGAAACACGCCGCGGCCAAAATCCTCGTCTGCATCCAGCATGGGATGCGCCACGAAGATATCGCCTGCCTTGAATGCCTTGGTCATGATGTCGTCCTTGCCTTGCGTCGTTAACCTTTGAAGTTTTTAGCAATTCATCATCATTATGTCAATAAAATCATAGCACGAGAATCGCTCCTTTGGAGCAGAACTGCCATATTCCTGACTCGGTCATGAAAATTTCCGTTCTGAAAAAGCCAGCGTTACCAATGGTTTTTATGTACCCCATTGACCGCCTTATGTTCATTAGATATACAATCAACCCGCGTAGATATTTCCATAGCTTCTAACTTACGGGTGCAGCATGAAATTGAAACACGCTTGGGATACGGCAAGAACCGCCGACAAGACCAATGGTGCGCCTGATGTGGACCTCAAAACCCACCTGAAAGCGACCGCGCAGGAAAACCTGCCGCAGGCCGCGCTTTTACAGGGCTGCTATGACCTCCTCCGCGAACGCGGTCTCCTTGAAGAAGCCTACCTGCGCGGATCCATCGGCCGCGGTCATGCCGACGTCCACTCCGATATCGACCTTTTCACCGTGGTC
>JAQSWE010000304.1:0-1791 GCA_029266795.1 Alphaproteobacteria bacterium
TGGCGCGTAACTGGTTTTCGATCTGCGCCAGAAAATCACTGTTCGCCGCAATCATTTCCTCAATGTCGCGGTAACCCGTCGCTTTTTCAAAATCGGATTTGCTGTCGAGTGCATAGCTTAACAGCGTCACCGTGCCAAACAGCAAAACCCCGGCAATAGCGACGACGCAAATAATGATATATCCCGGCACATCTTTCAGGCGGATGTCCATGCAGTCCTGTTAACAATAAAAAAAGTTATAAAATCGGTTCAGCTATCAATTACATCTTCGGCAGCGTCACGCCCTTCTGCCCCATATATTTCCCTGCGCGGTCGGCATAGGACACTTCGCAAGTGCTGTCGCCTTTCAGGAACAGGAACTGCGCGATGCCTTCGTTGGCGTAGACTTTCGCGGGCAGTGGGGTGGTGTTTGAAATCTCGAGCGTCACTTGGCCTTCCCATTCGGGTTCCAGCGGGGTGACGTTGACGATGAGGCCGCAGCGCGCATAGGTGCTTTTGCCAAGGCAGATCACCAGCACGTCGCGCGGCACTTTAAACGTTTCGACAGTGCGGCAGAGAACGAAAGAGTTCGGCGGGATGATGCAGACATCCGTCTTGCGCGTCACGAAGCTTTGCGGGTTGAAGGCTTTGGGGTCGACCAGCGCGTTGTCGACGTTGGTGAAGATCATGAATTCGTCCGACAGGCGGCAGTCGTAACCATACGAAGACAACCCGTAGGAAATCACGCCCTCGCGTTTCAACCGTTCCTCGAAAGGCACGATCATGCCGTTCTTCAGCGACTGTTCGCGGATCCAGCTGTCGGGCATGATGGACATTATTTCTTCTCCTCGTTATCGCGCGCGCGCGTCTGTTGTTTGCGCTTCAGCAAATTGTTGCGCAGCGCCTCGGCACGTTGTTTTTCCATGCGCGGGCTGGGCAGCGGTTGCGAAGTGGGCTTGTCATCCTTGGTCATATCCGGAAAGTAACGAAGCGGAGAGGTGCGGGTCAAGGATTCGCGTGTTTTGCCATAACGCAGAGGGCGAATTCGCGCGGATAATCGTCGCCCGATTTCGACAGTGGCAGGCGGTCGGGCAGCGCATAGCTGTCTATTACCTCACGACAGGCCGGAGGTGTTGGCATCAGTCTGAAGGCGTAGGCGGCTCTGGTAGCCATTTCCACTTCACGCTTCGGTGCAAACAGGTAAAGCGGCCCCCTGTGCGCGGCAATTCGGGCAGCAATCCTTTCATTCAGGCCTGTGGATGCATCGGGCTTAAACCCGCGGCTTTCGATCCGCACAAAAACAGCATCGGGCGGCAGTTGCGGCAGCAGGTAGGCATAGGCATCCGTTCCTGCCATGAGCAGCATAGGTTTTTCCGGCAGCACCGGCATTTCGATCTGCGCCAGCGCAGGTTTGAACCCGTCATGCCGTCCCCAATTCCCCGGTTGAATGCTGAGGGTAATAAGAAGGAGAAGTGCAGAAGCGGTTGCAACACGCGCTTTGCGCGCAAGCGGCAACAAGCCCACCGCCGCCACGATCAACAGCGGCGAGAGCATATCGAGGGGCAGCAGGTAGCGATAGATCGTCTGTGAAAACAACCAGCCGTAATAGGCAACAGCTGCGAGCAGCAACAGGAAGCGCGCGGGAATTCGCTGCGCCAGCCAGTCCTCGGCCGTCTGGCGTCCTTTGGCAAAATACCAGACAGGCACAATCAGCAAAAGCGCATAGAGAATGGGTACGCGCAAATCGCGCCACTCGATTTCATTTACCAGCAGCGGATTGAACGCGAAATAAAAGGGAAACAGGAACAGCCG
>JAQSWE010000304.1:1809-4467 GCA_029266795.1 Alphaproteobacteria bacterium
AACAGGAACAGCCGCCCGTCGCGGGGCATCGGGTAATCGAGCAGCAAATGCGGCGGCAGCAGAGAGGAGCGGAAGATAGCGTTGAAGAAGGGAAACATCGGGCTGTCGAAATTCTGCCACAGGTAATAGCCCCAATGCCCGTAAGCCAGCAAAAAGCCGAGCGTGATTCCAAGCCCGATGCAAACCGCGAGGCGCAGGCATTTCCGCCAGTCGGGCGTCAAAATCAACGCGGCGATGCAGATGCCGAGACAGAAGGACAGGCAGGTGATTTTTAGCCCGAGTGCAATCCCCGCAGGAAGACCAAACAGCGCGCCGCGCTCCAAGACGCGGCAGCAAGTTTCATTCATTAAAAAATCAATATTTCGCAAGACAAGAAGAATGGTGAGCAAGATACCGATGCTGGTAAGGTTATCATTGAACTGCGTGCCGATCTCGGAAATGCCCATACCGCTGAATACGCCGAGCAGGGCAAGCGCGGCGCAGACAGCGGTCTTGCGCATGTCGTTTGCGATGTTGAGTGTCAGCCAGCCGATCACGAACAGCAGCGGGATATTGATGCCCTGCACGCAGCCGAGGATAAAATATGCGGCTTTCGGCGGCAAAACAGTCGAGAGCAGATAAAATGGCACATCCAGCAGCGGATTGAAAAAGAACTGTCCCTGCGACGGCATCAGGTCGAGGCCCGATGCATACCTGCCGGTCACAAACGCCCATGCATTATAAATGTGGTAGTTGCGGGTGTCCCATGCCGCATCCTGCCCCAAAAGCAAGGTGGCAAAACCTAACAGCAGCGGCGACAGGTAGATAAACAGCAGCGCCCAGATCCGCGCGGGCGAACCTGCTGCGGGCATCATGCGGTCTTCTCGACCTTCCGGCGCAGGTCGTCGAGGTCGTGGCGCAGTTTGGCGATTTCCTTGCGGAGGCTGAATTCGCGGGCGGCGCGCACGAGGAGTTTCAGCATAGCGCGCTTGTCGGTTTCGGGCGGGGATTTGTGGGCGTAGGCGATGGCGTCCTGCCCGCGGCGGTCGACCAGCGTGGGGTCGGCGTTGCATTCCAGCAGCACCTCTACCGTTTTCATCGCGCCTTCGCGTGCGGCCAGCATGAGGCATGTCATGCCGTCGGCGGCGGGCTTGTCGAGGTTGACGCCGTTCTGATACGCAACCTCCAGCACGCCATAGCGGCCCGTCCATGCAAGCGCATGCAGGGGGGCGACGGTCTTGGATGCGAGGTCTTCGCCGATCGTGGGGTCGGCGCCGTTTTTCAGCAGCATCTCCAGCACGCGGTCGTGGCGGTTCTGTTCATAGGCGACCTGAAACGCGGTTTGCGGCGGGTTGTTGGGGCGCGTCTCGATAATGTTCGGGTCGGCCTTTGCCTTGAACAGCGTTTCGGCGGCGGCGGGCATCAGCTTGTCGTCCTTCATGCGCAGCACTGAATGCAGCGGCATACGGCCGTTGGCAGAAGGTTTATTCGGGTCGGCCTGCGCCGCGATGAGGGCCTCCAGCGCGCGGTGTTCGCGCGGGTCGGTCGCGGCAATCAATAACATGCTGTTGCCCTTTGAATCGCTGGCGTTGACGTCCGCGCCCTTCACGATCAGGGCATTGATGGCGGCGACATCGTTTTTCAGGATCGCCTGCACCATTTTTTCGGCCATGTCGGCGGGCGACAGGTTTTCGGGGGCGGCGCTCGGTTTTGTGACGGCAAATTTCGACATTACACGCGCCCCAAAATCATGGATGCGACGCAAAGAAGCGAGGCGACGACGACAACGGTAAACGTCATCATCGCGCCAATGCGGCGGCCACGGCCCATGGCGTTCTTCTGGCTCATGCCGTGGATATGCGCAAGGCGCGCTGCCAGAAGCAACAGGCACAGGGCATGGATCATCCATGACGGGCGGGCAATGATTTCGTTGAAGGCAATCAGCAGCAGCGCCATCGGCACGTATTCGATGAAGTTGCCCTGCATCCGCACGGCGACGCTTAGGTTTTTCTCGCCCCCGTCGCCGACCATGACCTCCAGCTTGGCCCGCATGGCCATGATGCGCCAGGACAGCGCGACCAGCATCAGGCCCAGAAGGCCGGCGTAAAAGGCGGTGATATGCGGAATAATCATGATAAATGCCCCCGTTACCTATTTTTACCGCACCCAAAACACAAAGGCGAGGGGCGAAATGCGCCGTTTTGAAATGTTCGCGCGGAGCATAACGTGGCATTAATCCTATAATATTACTAGGAATTATCCGGAGCTTTTGACGGCAGCGCCGAATCAACGTCTGATGGAGTTGTAAGCATGAAAAAGCAAACTTACATCTTTAAAAACCCCCTCCCCACAGAAAAGGAATATGCATGAGCAATTGGCTCTCGCGTGCATTCGCGCGCATCACCGGACGAAAAGATGCTCCCCCAGAAGCCGCCAATTCGAATGAAACGAATGGTGGCGTTTTTAATCGCTCGTCGCAGAAATCTTCCGGCGCGCGCATACCCGCACAGAAAAAACGCAAAGCCAACCCCGGCTATGGCTATGGTTCGCGCAGCAGCAGTTCGAGCAGCAGCTCCGACAGCTATCCGTATTTCATCGACACAGGTTCGGTGCATCACGGGCATTCACACAGCCATGGCGACAGCGGCCATCATGACACCGGCGGTAGCTGGGGCGATA
>JAQSWE010000083.1 GCA_029266795.1 Alphaproteobacteria bacterium
TGAATGCACAAAAGCCTATCCACTTGATCGGCAACAGCGTTTCGAAAGAAACGGCGGATGCATTGCGCAGCGACAACCGTTTTGACGTGATCACCGCCAGCATCGGCAAATTCGACAGCGACGAGCCGTTCGTCGAACTGATGCGCGGGCAGGAACCGGATTTCGAGAAGAACCTCGCCAAGCTGCAGGGCGCCAAGGTTTATGTCGTGCAATCGACCGGCGGCCCCGTCAGCGATAACGCACAACATCTTATGTTGATGGCGAACACGCTGAAGGAGTACGGCGCTGCGGAAGTAACCGCGATCGTGCCCTTCGCGGCCTTCATGCGTCAGGATCGCAAATTTAAGAACCGCTTCACCTCGCTTGCTGCCGGGCTGTTTGCAAAACAGCTGAAAGCATCCGGTATTGATAAAATCATTACCCTGACCCCGCATTCGAAGGCGGCGATGCAGCTTTACACCAACGTATTCGGCGAAAATTTCCAGGCCGTGCCGACGACCGCGATGATCGCAGCGGATATCAAAGGCCGTTTTGACGTTGCGCCCGACGAGCTGGCGATTGGCGCGCCCGACGGCGCGGACAAGCCGGGCGACGAAGGCCAGCTGCGCGCGCGCGAACTGGTCAAGGAAGTATTCGGCCATGTCAGCGACGATCTGATGTTCCGCGCATCCAAGATCCATACCGGCGTCAGCGACACGAAAATCACCAGCTTTGACGGCGACGTTGCCGGCAAGGACGTCGTGATCGTCGATGACATGATCGACGGCGGGTCTACCATGGTCAATGCCGCTGCGCTGCTGAAGGCGCATGGCGCGAAGGCCGTTACCGCCTATGCAACCCACGCGATCCTGTCCGGAAACGCGCTGGAACGCCTGCTGATGTCGAAGCCCGACGGCATGACCTGCGCGATCGACAAACTGGTCATCACGGACACCATCCCCGGTGTGCGCGAAAAGCTGGATGTACTGTTCGCAAAGCAGCCTAACCTTGCGGGCCGTGTGGAAATCCTGTCGGTCGCACCGATGATCCTCGAAAAAGTCGCAGAGCTGGAGGCGCAGCGCGCGCCCGCCCAGCAACAGCAGCCCCGCCCTCGCGGCGGCAACACTTTCGCACCCTGAATTACGATGTGGCGTAAAATCAGCCTGATTGCGCTGATCACCGTGCTGGCGATTGGCATCTTGCTTGGCGGATCACTCGCCATCATGCGCATGACGCCGCCCGATACAAAAGCCATCGGCATCAAGGACGGCGATATCATCCTGCAGACCATTCTGGGCACGCAAGGCATGGCGATCATCGCGGCATCGTCGAGCCCCTACACGCATATGGGTTTCATCAAGACCGGCGGCAATGAACCTGTGGTGGTGGAGGCCGTCGGCCCCGTGAAGGAAACACCCCTGACGCAATGGATCGCGCGCGGCGTCGGGCAGCGTATCACGATCCTGCGCCTGAAGGGAATCACGCCGGAGATCGCCAAGAAAGCCGCAACCACAGCAAAGAAACACTACGGCAAGCCCTATGACTTTTATTTCCTCCCGGACAAGAAATCATTCTATTGCAGCGAACTGGTGCGCGAGGCCTATGCGGGCGCGGGTGTGACGCTCGGCGTGATGCAGAAGGTCGGCGAATTAACGGCATCCGCCGCGATGGATGAAATCATCGCACAGCGCTGGCAGTATTACCCGCCCTGCAAAGGCATTTCCGGCATCACGCTGGAGAAATGCCGCAAGATCATCATGGAACAGCCCTTGGTTACCCCCGCAGCTATCGCCCGCGACCACCAACTGGAGCCTGTTTTCAGCAATTATCCGCTGGATACGCGCTGATTACGGGTGTAAAACTGAGCCCGTCATGACAACAATACAAAAACAGCCCTCGAAATATTCTTTCGGCGTCCTGAAAATCAGGAATTTCCGCGCGCTTCTGTTCACGCGCATGTTCATCATGATGGCGCTGCAGGCGCAGGCCGTCATTGTCGGCTGGCAGATATATTCGATTACCAAAGACCCGTTCATGCTGGGCCTGACAGGCCTGGCCGAAGCCATTCCCGCCATCACCTGCGCACTATTCGCGGGGCATGTGGTGGATGTGGGCAAGCCACATTTGATTTACCGCGCGGCCATTTTCGCGCTGGCCGCCAATACGCTGGTCCTGTTCACCTTTGCGGGCGGCCATGTGGCGATGGACCAGAGCTGGCTGATCTACCTGATTTACGGCGCGATCTTTTTTTCAGGCCTCGCGCGCGCATTCGTCGTGCCGTCGTCATTCACGATGCTGTCGCTGGTGGTGAAGCGGGAGGAAATGCCCTCTGCCGCCGCATGGATGGGCACAGGGTTTCAGGCCGCGTCTATCCTGTCACCCGCCCTTGCCGGACTGATTTACGGCGGATATGGCGCGACGGTTGCCTGGGCGATGCCCGCGATGCTGATGACGATGGCCTTCATCATGGTACATGGCATCAAGGTCACATCCCATCCGCGCGGCGAAATCCGCGAAAGCGCGGTAAAAAGCATCAAGGCCGGATGGAAATTCATCTGGGAGAAAAAGATCCTGTTGAACATGATGGCGCTCGACATGTTCGCAGTGCTATTCGGCGGCGCGGTCGCCATGTTGCCCGCGATTGCGGAGGACGTTCTGCATGTCGGATCGCAAGGATTGGGTATGTTGCGCGCGGCCCCCGCGGTCGGCGCGGTTTTCACGACGCTCTATCTTGCGATCCTGCCAATGCAGCATGTATCGACGGCGCGGCTGCTGTTCGTCGTCGGCGCATTCGGCGTCTGCATGATCGGCTTCGGCCTCAGCACCTCATTCTGGCTGTCGATGCTGTTCCTGATGGCGTCCGGCGTATTCGACAGCGTCAGCATGACGATCCGCGCGACTCTGATGCAATTGCTGACGCCCGACCACATGCGCGGGCGCGTCTCATCGATCAGTTCGATGTTCATTATTTCCTCGAATGAAATCGGCGCCTTCGAATCAGGAACTGCGGCACGGCTGCTCGGCCTTGTGCCATCGATCGTCTTCGGCGGCGTCTGCACATTGGGCATCGTTGCGTTTATTACCGTGATGTCGAAACAGATGCGCCAAACCGTGGTCGATGTAAAAAACACGTAATAAAGTTTCGCTTGCTGCGCCGCACAATGACATAAGAATTCACATCCTGCATTGCCATGCTAGACTGTTTCCATTAAACAGACTGACGCTTTACCGCAATTGATCAGGACGCTTATGGACCGCGATACGCTTTCCATCGAGACCGGAACACCTGATACCCTCGGCGCCACTTACGATGGCCGCGGCGTCAACTTTGCGCTCTATTCGAAACATGCCGCGCGGGTCGAGTTGTGCCTGTTCAGCGATGACGGCCAGACCGAATTGCAGCGCATCACGCTGCCGGAAAAAACCGGCGATGTCTGGCATGGCTATGTGCCGGGACTGAAGACGGGCCAAGTCTATGGCTACCGTGTCGACGGCCCCTATGAGCCGCATAACGGCCACCGCTTCAACCCCGAGAAACTGGTGCTGGACACTTATGCCAAGGAAATTATCGGCACGGTGCAGACAAACGCCGAAGAGCTGATAAACCCCGCCAAGGATAGCGCCGCATATGTTGCGAAAGCGCGCGTCACCGCGCCCTTGAAAGGCACTGTTACCCCCGCCCCGAAAACGGCATGGGAAGACACAGTGCTGTATGAGCTGCACCCCAAGGGCTTCACGGCGGCGAACGACAAAATCCCCGCCCATCTGCGCGGGACCTATGCGGGGTTGGCAAGCAATGAGTCGATCGATTACATCAAGGAGCTGGGTGTCACGGCAGTCGAGCTGCTGCCCGTTCATGCGAAAGTGAACGACGCCTTCCTGCTGAAGGCTGGCCTGAAGAATTACTGGGGCTATAACACCCTGTCCTTCTTCGCGCCCGAGCCGGAATACGCCTCCGACAAGAACAATGCGCGGCAGGAATTTCGCGACATGGTCGATGCGTTTCACAAATCCGGCATCGAGGTCATTCTGGATGTCGTTTACAACCATGCAGGCGAAAGTCACGAGGCGGGCCCGACCCTATCTTTGCGCGGCGTCGATAATGCCAGCTATTACCGCCTCGACGCGCATGACAAAAGCAAATACGTGAACGATACCGGCACCGGTAATACGCTCGATTTCGAGAACCCTGCCGTGCGCCGCATGGTGCTCGACAGCCTGCGCCATTGGGTTGCCGAATATGGCATCGACGGCTTCCGTTTTGACCTTGCCCCCGTTCTGGGACGCGACCGCAACGGATTTGACGCGCGCGCCGCATTCTTCAAGGAATTGGAAGCAGATCCCGTTTTGTCGAAGGTGAAGTTGATTGCGGAGCCTTGGGACCCCGGCCCCGGCGGCTACCAGCTCGGCAACTTCCCGAAAAAATGGCATGAATGGAATGACCGTTTCCGCGACGATATCCGCAAATTCTGGCGCGGCACGACGGACGCGCTGCGCTGGCTGGCAACACGCCTTGCGGGATCGTCCCCCGAATTCGACAATAACGGCCGCGGCCCGCAGGCCAGCATCAATTTCGTCGCTATCCATGACGGATTCACGCTGCATGACGTGGTGAGCCATAGCTATAAAAAGAACCTGGCGAATGGCGAAAACAACCAGGATGGCGCGAACGAGAATTACAGCGCCAATCACGGCATCGAAGGCGACACGCACGACCCGAAGATCATCGCCTTGCGCGAACAGCAGAAACGTAACATGCTGGCGACGCTGTTCCTGTCACAGGGTACGCCCATGCTGCTGGCTGGCGACGAACACGGCAATTCCCAGCGCGGCAACAACAACGCCTATGCGCAGGACAATGCCATCGGATGGCTGGACTGGAATGACATCACAGCGGAAGGCAAAACGCTGACCGAATTCGTGAAGAAACTGACCAAGTTCCGCCGCGACCAGCAGGTTTTGCGCGGCACTGCTTTCCTGCACGGCCAAAAGACCGATGCGCATGATGTGGCCGATATCAGCTGGATAAATCCCAACGGCAGCCCGCAGAAGGACAGCGACTGGGCGAAGAAGGAAGACAAGGGCATCGGCGTCATTTTCAACGAAAAAGCCGCGCTTGGTAAAAAAGACGGCGAACGGCTGCTGACGATTTTCAACAGCCATTCCGGCGACGTCAAATTCACGCTTCCCGAAATCAAGGGCGGTAAGGGCTGGACGCGGGTGCTGGATACGTCAGATCCGGAAATGCCGGCACAGACTTCCGTTCATAACGATAAATCCATTTATACCGTACCCGCGCGGTCGGTGATTGTTTTCAAGCAGGGGGCTTAAATGTTCCGCGACCGTTTCCTGAAACGCATTTTCATGTTCGTCTTCTTTGCAGCGCTGATCTTCCCCGCGATGCTGAAGCAGCTCGGCACCATAAATCCAATGAACCCCATGCAGCAGGCCGCATCAGGGAACGCGCCGCAGCTGACCGAAAAACGCCGCGAGCATATGCTGCACGGCGACCGTACGGGCGGCGGTCATTTGCACGGCACCGGCGCGCCCTGCAAATCGGAATTCCCCGCCGACTGGAACGAAGACAGGATCGTCACCACCGTCACGCAGATGGCGGCCAACGACAATCTTGGCTGGAAGCAGCAAAAGAACGGCAATTATGTGGCGGAGGCGAACGAGGGGCAGGTGCGCGTACGCGTCGTGCTGAACAACGACCGGACGCAGATCATCACGGCCTATCCCGTCAATATGCCGCTCAATCCGTGCCATCGCGGCGCGGCGAACGACAACAATCCCTGATTATTTGTATTTATGCGTATTGCCGCGGAAATCGGTGACGTCATAACCGTCTTCCGTTTCGGCTAGCCACTGGCGTGACACCGGCACCTTGCCGTGACCGCCCGGAATATCCAGCATATAATGCGGCTGCGCGATGCCGGACATCTTGCCCTGCAGCTGCGCGGTCAGTTCCTGCCCTTCCTTGATGCTCAGGCGGAAATGGCCTGTGCCGGGAGCAAGGTCGGGATGGTGCAGGTAATAGGGTTTTACCTTCATGGCGGTGAATGCGCGGAATAATTGCTCCAGCACCGCCGCATCGTTGTTTACGCCCTTTAACAAGGTCGATTGAGACAGCAGCGGAATGCCGGCCTTAATAAATTTCTGTGCAACCGCTTTTACCTTGTCCGTCAATTCGCGCGGATGGTTGGCGTGGAACACGACATAGACAGCTTTATCGCTTTGCAGCGCCTCCACCAATTCATCTGGCACGCGCGACGGGTCTGCAACAGGCACACGCGTATGGAAGCGGATGACCTGCACATGCGGGATTTCGTTCAGCGCCTCCATGATCTCGCGCAGGCGGCGTGGCGACAGTACGAAGGGGTCACCGCCCGTCAAAATCACTTCCCAGATCGCAGGCATGTTGCGGATATAGGCGAGCGCTTTTTGCAGCTCCTCCTTATTCAGCATCTCGCTGCCGGGGCCGACCTTTTCGCGACGGAAGCAGAAACGGCAATAGACGGCGCAGACATGCACAGCCTTCAGCAGCACGCGGTCGGGATAACGGTGCACGATACCCTTCACAGGAGAATGCACGTCGTCGCCGATAGGGTCTTCCAGCTCGTCCGGCGTCGTCTTCAATTCTTCGGCGGTCGGGAGGTATTGTTTTGCGATGGGGTCGGCAGGGTCGGTTGCGTCAATCAGCTCCATCACCTCGTCCGTCACGGCGACGGCATAGCGCTCCATGACCTCGGCCAAGGCGGGGTCGTCGTTCAGGGGGATGGGCTGGCGTTTCGTCTGCATTTAACTTTCTCTGTCAGGCCGTTTTATGTACACTAAAACCGCTGAAACCTCAAACCAAACCCCCTTCCCGTTGATTATGAAGACAATTCTTGTCACGCCGGCACTCGCCTACATACCCAGTTACCTTGATGCCCTGCGCGAAGGGCATCGTTTGGGCTCGTCCGCCGTCAAAACGCCGGATGATATCGCCAAGATCGAAAACGACAGCCAAGCCTTCCTCGACGACCTGCTCGGCCCGAAACCCGCCACGCGCATCAACGAGTTGGGCAAGGAAGTCGAGCGCGTGCCGCAAAGCATGGTCTGGCTGATAGAAGACGGCGTTTTCGTAGGCGATGCGGGCATCCGGCACAAACTGACGCCGGAGCTGGAAATATCCGGCGGGCATATCGGCTATGGTGTGCGACCGTCGTTTCAGGGCAAGGGCTACGCAACCGACCTGCTGCGCCACTGCCTTACTTGGGTGCGCGAGCACCTGCATCTCGACCGCATCATGCTGACCTGCCGGACGGATAACGAGGCCTCTGCCCGCGTGATCGAGAAGAATGGCGGAGTGTTGATCGATATCACGCCACACCCCTATGTCACTGGAATGACGCAGAAAAGATACTGGATTGCCATTCCTTCCAAATGATTTCTTTACATAATTCACTTGCTTTGATATAAACGCATGCCATGTTATTGAGGGCAGAGGGAAAAATGACCGCAACCACCGTAAAAAAGAAAAAGAACACCAAGGAGCAAGAATCTCCGACCGTGGGTATCGTAAGTCTCGGCTGCCCCAAGGCGCTGGTGGATACGGAGCGGATTCTGACCCAGTTGCGTTCTGAAGGCTATCAGCTTTCCCCCAACTACGAAGACGCGAATGTGGTCATCGTCAACACTTGCGGCTTCCTCGACAGCGCGAAGGAAGAATCCCTCGAAGCGATCGGCGAGGCTATGGCAGCGAACGGCAAAGTCATCGTAACCGGCTGCATGGGCGCCGAGCCCGAGCAGATCATGAAGAAATATCCCAAAGTTTTGGCCGTCACCGGCCCGCAGCAATACGAAGCCGTCGTGAGCGAAGTGCACAAAGTCGCCCCCGCGCCGCACGATCCCTTCGTCGACCTCGTGCCCGCCCCCGGCGAAGCGCGCAAGACGTCGCGCCTGTCAGAAGTCGAGCAATCAGTCGGCGTGAAATTGACGCCGCGCCACTACGCTTACCTGAAAATTTCCGAGGGCTGCAACAACCGCTGCACCTTCTGCATCATCCCGAAGCTGCGCGGCGATCTCGTGTCGCGCCCGATCATTCAGGTGCTCGCGGAAGCAGAACGCCTTGTGAAAGCAGGCACCAAAGAAATCCTCGTTATCTCGCAGGATACGTCCGCTTACGGCATCGACAGCAAGTACCAAGCATTCCCGTACAAGAACCGCACCGTGCGCACGAAATTCATCGAGCTGTGCAAGGAACTCTCTGAAATCGGCGCATGGACGCGCCTGCATTACGTGTATCCCTATCCGCATGTCGATGAAGTGTTTCCGCTGATGCAGGAAGGCAAGCTGCTGCCCTATATCGACATCCCATTCCAGCACGCATCCCCTGCCGTGTTGAAAAACATGCGCCGTCCCGCGCATCAGGAAAAAACGCTCGACCGTATCCATGGCTGGCGCAAGGCCGCGCCCGATCTCACCATCCGTTCCACATTCGTCGTGGGCTTCCCCGGCGAGACGGAAGAAGATTTCCAGTTCCTGCTGGACTGGATGCAGGAAGCGCAGCTCGACCGCGTGGGCTGCTTCAAATATGAACAGGTGACGGGTGCTGAATCGAACAAGATCCATCCGCATGTGCCGGAAGAAGTGAAGGAAGAACGCTGGCACCGCTTCATGGCGCTGCAGCAGGGCATTTCCGCCGCGAAACTGCAGAAGAAAATCGGCAAAGAGATGCTGGTGCTGATCGACAGCGCAGGAAAACAGGGCGGCCTTGGCCGTTCATCCGCGGATGCCCCCGAAATCGACGGTCATGTGAAGGTCACGGGCAAGAACCTGAAGCCCGGCGATATCGTGAAGGTGAAAATCACGGCTGCGGATGAGTATGACCTCGAAGGCAAGGTCGTCGCATAACGCTCAAGGCTTGAAGCCGGCGTTGCCTAGTTTCGGCTTTTGAAGCGCGCCCGAAAACACATCCGCCTCATCGAGCTTACCTCCGCGCTTCTTGTGCTCGGCAAAAGCTTTGCGTAGTCCCGACCGGTCGTCAAGCGACGAGAAGCTCTCGCGCTGCACAGCCTCTACATCCCCGCCTTCAGATTTGCGAATGAAGGTAAAACGCTCGCGCCGCTTGAAACTATAGACCTCCTGCACCACGCGGTCGCTGACGGTGTCGTAATAGGAAACTTCGTCTGGCGTGTTTTGCAAGGCGTTGACGATATCGAAATGCTTATTGTCACGTGC
>JAQSWE010000084.1 GCA_029266795.1 Alphaproteobacteria bacterium
CCCGGGATGCGCGCCGTTGGCCTGCGCATTAACGATGTGACCTCGGTCGGCGGCTTCGTCGCCCCCGGCGACGCGGTCGACATCATCCTGTCCTATCAGGCGAACCTGCCGGGTGCGACGCAGGCGGTGGGCGAGATGCTCATCGGCCGTTTCGCGAGCCAGACTATTCTGTCTAACGTGAAAGTCATGGCGGTCGACCAGTCCTTCAAGGACGAAGGCCGCGAGGCGAAGATCGCCAAGGTCGTGACCGTCGAAGTGACCCGTGAAGGCGCCGAGATGCTGGCGCTGGCGCAGCAGATGGGCGAATTGTCGCTCGCGCTCCGCCGCATCGGCGAAAAAGATACTGCGGAATCCGTCATCACGCCGCTCACCACCGAAGCCGGCACGTCGGAAGTCATCCGTAAGCTCAACGAAGTGCTGACGACCGGCGGCCCTGCGGCCTCGGTTCGCGTCTATAACGGCAACATCATCCAGAACGTACCCGTCCGTCCCAGCGGACAACAGGGAGGAAACCCATGAAACATCTCGTGACGGCGATCAAGCGCGGCCTTGGCAAGCGAACGCTGGCGACAGCGGCGGTCTTGCTGTGGACGGCAGGTCTTTCGGTTGTGGCGCAAGGGGCGGGACAGCCCAGCATCACGCTGACGGCGGGCAAGGCGGAAACCATCATGCTGTCAAAACCGGCAGCCGATATTCTGGTCGCCAACCCCGGCGTTGCCGATGTGGGCAGCTTGCGCGCCGACAGGTTATATGTTGTCGGGCGCGGCGTGGGTGACACCAACATTCTGGCTTTCGATGCCGAAGGCAACCAGCTGGCCGATATCGCGGTGCATGTCAGCGTCGATGACGCAACGCTGCGCGGTACGCTGAAAAGCCTGTTCCCGAAAGAAAAAATCACGGTTTCGACCGTCAACAACAGCGTGGTCCTGAAAGGCCGCGTGTCGTCGGCGATGGTGGCGAACCAGGTGCGCGACGTTGCCAACCGTTTCGTCGGCGCGAACGCGACCAACCGCACGCTTGTCGACTTGATGACGGTTGCGGGCGAGCAGCAGGTAATGCTGAAAGTAAAAGTGATCGAAGCGCAGCGCGACGTGCTGCGCGAGCTCGGCGTCAGCATCGATGGCACCGATTTCAACACCGTCGCCGGCGTCGGCCTTGCTGCTTTGACGCAGTTCGGCTCCGGCGTATTGACGGTCGATCCGCCGGGCGGCCATTTCGGCCCCTTCGGCATCGACGTGCGCGGGCTGGAACGTGACGGTCTTATCAATACGCTCGCCGAACCCACGCTGACGGCAATCTCCGGCGAAACTGCAGGCTTCCTTGCAGGCGGTGAATTCCCCATACCGGCCGGCCGCGACCAGGACGGCAACGTCACGATCGAATTCCGCCAGTTCGGTGTCTCGCTCAACTTCGTGCCGACCGTGATGGATGAAGACCGCATTTCGCTCCAGCTGACCTCCGAAGTCTCCGAGCGCTCGGAAGCGAACAGCGTGACCCTCATCAACACGGTCATTCCGGGCCTGTCGGTGCGCCGTGCGCAAACGACGGTGCAGATGCAGTCGGGCGGCACGCTGATGATGGCGGGGCTGATGCGCTCGCGCTCCGTCGACGCGCTCAACGGCTTCCCGGGCCTGAAGGACATCCCGATTTTGGGGAACCTTTTCAAGTCGAAATCCTTCCAGCGGGGTGAATCGGAACTCGTGTTCCTCGTGACTCCCTATCTGGTCGAGCCCTTCGCCGATCCGCATGCCGAGCGCGTGACGCAGATGGGCAACGACGCGCTGCAATCCATCCTGCACACCGGCACGAACAGCAAGGCTCCCACTTGGGCGCCGGGCGACATGCCGACACCGGGCGTTGCGCCGAAAGCGCCGCCGGCACGCGTGATGGATCCGGCACCGCTGGAGCGTCCCAAAAAGACGCAAAACGAGTACAAACGTCCCGACACCCGTCAGTACCAGCGTCAGGGCTATGAAGACCGCACCGCAGGGCAGAAAGGCGCCAGCCTCGGTGCTCCCGCCTTGCCGCGCGGACATCAGAAAGAGCCTGTGCGCAGAGCCGATGCGACCCAGCTGATCGGTGCGCCCGTGGTGGCCGTCGATTCAGCGCCGATTGGCGACGAGACCTTGGATAATCCGGGACTCGCCCTGCCTGTTGCCGGCAAGCTTACCGTCAACGACCTGCCGATGATGCAAGTGGCGGAGGTGAATATCCCGCTGCCCCGCCGCAAGCCGGTGATGGGCGAGGGGCGTCAGCTCGCGGCGGCCGTGCCTGCAAAAGCCGAACCTGTCATCATGCTCGCCAAAATCGAGCCTGCGGCGGGAACGCCCATCAAGGCTGCCCCAAAGACTGTTGTAAAGACTGCGCTTTCCGCGCCACTGCCGCGCCGTAAGCCGACGCAACTCGCGGCTGCAACGCCGCTGTCGCGCACCTTTATCACGGGCTTGCGTAAAATTTATGGTGACCGTGTGTCTGCTGCCCTGTCAGGCAGCCGTTCCTATGGCTATATAGTAGATTAAGGAGAAGAGAATGCGCCGCATCCAGCTTACGGCCCCGAAAATTTCTGTCCTTTGTTCGCTGCTGCTGGCTGTCATGCCCGTTGCGGCCTGCAGCATGTATACGCCCACGCAGGTGAAAACCGGCGAGATCGTGGTGGCCGACGTCATGACGACGCATACCCTTTCCGCAGAAAGGTTCGATGCGACCGACGTCAATATCATGGCGCAGGATTACCTGCATAACGGCCGCTCGCGCCCGCGCCTTGTCGTGCCGTATTTCAAAAAGCACGGCTCTGCCAACCGCATGGCCGCCATGCGCCTCGGCCAGCAATATAAAAACGCCTTCGCTCAGTACGGGCTGACCGACATGACGCTCGATTACACCGAAACCGCCGACCGCGAGGCGGCGCGTCATGCCGTGCTTGCCTATACTTCCGTCGTTGCACAGGCACCGCGCAACTGCACGCGACTGCCCGGCGCGCAGGGCACCGCATCGCTGGAACAGGCCGATGATTATTCTATCGGCTGCGAGACCCGCACGATGCTGAGCAAGATGATCGCGAACCCCGAAGATCTGATGGGCAATGCGGGATCGCCGGACGGCGTTTCGCGCCGTCAGGGCGTGGTGTCCGAAGGCTATATGTCGGGCCGCAGCAACCCGCCGCTTACGGGCCTGAACGCCAGCACGACGGGTACGACTTCTGTTTCCGGCGGCGGCATCAGTGCCGGCCAGCCGACGTCACAGTAATCGGGGAGGGGCATGAGCGACATCACGGCATCATTGCTACCTGCGTCCCGCGTCGATTTCTTCGCGCTGGATGACGGCACGGCGGCGACCGCGCGGCAGCTCGCCGCCGACTGGCGCTTTGCGCGCGTCGGCGTGCAGGTGACGCAAGGCGGCATCGAAGCCGCTATCGCCGCTTATTCGCAAGTAGCGTCGCCCGAAGTCATCATCATCGAAACCAACGATATCTCGGAAAACTTCATCGCGCAGCTGGGCCAGCTGGCCGGCACCTGCGCCGAAGGCACCGACGCCGTCATTATCGGGCCGATGAACGACGTGCATCTTTACCGCAGTCTCGTCGGCATGGGCGTGCGCGATTATCTCGTCCGCCCGGTCAGCGAAACGGATTTCGTGAATGTGATCGCCAAGGCGTTGGTCGACAAACGCGGGCTTGCTGGCGCGAAGCTCGTCAGCGTCATCGGGGCGAAGGGCGGCGTGGGCGCAACCACCGTCGCGCAGCTGCTGGCCTGGGACATTGCGGAGAATTTCAAGCAGAAAACGATGCTGATGGACTGCGCGGGCAGCGCGGGCTCGCTCGGCATCGCCTACGGCTTGGAGCCCATGGCACCGCGCGCGGAAGCCGTGCGCATCGGCGCGTCGGGGACCGAAGATGACGTGAAACGCATTATCCAGTCGGTGACCGACCACCTGTCGCTCATCGTTTGCGGCGGGGAGCCGATGCTGACGGACGCGCCCGATGCGGATGGTTTCGAGACGCTCGTCAACCGCATCATGCAGAAATATCCGGTCGTAGTGATGGATTTGTCTGGCGCGGGTCAGGCAACGCAAAAGCGGATGATTTCACGCTCGGCGCATATCGTGCTCGTCACGACGCCGATGCTGCCGTCCTTGCGCAACTGCCGCACCCTGATGAACGAGGTGCGCCACCTACGCGGCGGGCAGAACGAAACGGACATCGTCGTGAATATGCACGGCGCAAGCTCTGACGAAGTTTCTGCCAAGGACATCAAGATGGCGCTGGAGCGTGATCCGGGCGCGGTGATCCCCTATGCGCCGAAAATTTTTGTTGCGGGCGAAACGCTCGGCAAGCCGGTCGGACAAAGCAAATCTGCCGCCGATATCATGAAATCGCTGGCTGGCATCGCGTCGCGCGCGAGCGGCCTTGCGGCGGCAGCCGACGTGAAGACGGATAAAAAAGACGGCGGCGGGCTTGGCTTCCTGAAAAATCTGGGCGGCAAGAAGAAATAAGCGGGGAGGGCATCGTTCATGTTCGGTAAACGTACAGATGGCGCGCCTCCTCCGGCACCTGCAGCCGCGACCGCACCGCCACCGCCTCCCGCTGCGCCAGCGGCGAGTGCTGCACCCGCGACACTTGCACCCAAGCCACCCGAAGCGCCGAAACCCGCAGCCGCCAAACCGCTGGGCGGGGCGGGCACCGGCCATGGCAATGCCAAGGAAGTGGTGGCGCCCGGCGCCGAACAAGTCGTCGCGAACCCCCGCATGGACCGCGCGCGCAAGCGCATCTGGGCCGATTTGCGCGACGGTATCGACCTCAAATCGCTCTCCCGCATGGACGCGGAAGCGGCGCGCAACGAAATCACCTCCGCCGTGCAGGAAATCGGCCAGTTCCGCGGGCTCGACGTCACGCCCGCCGAATTGCAGCAAATCGCCAAGGAAGCCGCCGACGACATGCTCGGCTTCGGACCCTTGGAAGAGCTGCTCGCCATGGACGGCATCGCCGATATCATGATCAACGGCCCGAAAACGATTTACATCGAATTGAAGGGCAAGATCCAGGTCGCGCCCATCGAATTCCGCGACAACCAGCACCTTCTGACCATCTGCCAGCGCATCGTCGGCGTCATCGGCCGCCGGGTCGATGAAAGCTCGCCCATCTGCGACGCGCGTTTGCCGGACGGATCGCGCGTGAACGTCATCATCCCGCCGCTCGCGATCGACGGCTGCTGCATGACCATTCGTAAATTCACGAAGGAAAAACTGACACTCGAAAAGCTGCTCGAATTCAAGGCGATGACGCCCGCCTGCATGGAGATGATTAAAATCATCGGCGCCTGCCGCGCGAACACCCTTGTCTCTGGCGGTACGGGCTCTGGCAAGACAACGATGCTCAACTGCCTTACGCGTTACATGGAAGCGGGCGAGCGCGTGATTACCTGCGAAGACGCCGCCGAATTGCAGCTACAACAGCCGCACGTCGTGCGTCTTGAAACCCGCCCGCCCAACCTGGAGGGCGTCGGCGAAGTGAAGATGCGCGACCTCATTAAGAACTGCCTGCGTATGCGCCCCGACCGCATTATCGTGGGCGAGGTGCGCGGGCCCGAAGCCTTCGACTTGCTGCAGGCGATGAACACGGGCCACGACGGCTCGATGGGCACGGTCCACGCCAACAATCCGCGCGAGGCCCTGACGCGTATGGAGAACATGATTGCGATGGGCGGGTTGAACCTGCCCTCCGCTGCCGTGCGCGAGCAGATCGCCTCCGCCGTCAACGTTATTATTCAGGTGCAGCGCCTGCGCGACGGTTCGCGCAAAGTCACGCATATCACCGAAATCACCGGCATGGAGGGCGAAGTCGTCACCATGCAGGACCTGTTCCGCTTTGAATACGAGGGCGAGGACGAATTCGGCCGCATCATCGGCAAGCAGAAATCCTCCGGCCTGCGCCCCATCCTGTTCGAGCGCGCGCGCATGTACAACCTCGAGAAAAAACTTCTCGACGTGATGGCGGAGGCATATCAGTAACATGACCTGGCTGCCCGCCATCCTCGCGATGCTGGTCATCCTCCTGATCGGGGGCGTTGTTTCCGTGAACATTTCGCGCAAGCAGCAAGCGCGCAACCGCACGCTCGCCATTATCACACGCGACAAGCAGGCAACTTCCGGCAAGGAAGAATCCAAGGACAAGCAGCTGGCCAAAGCGCGCGAGCAGCTTGAAAAACGGCTGAAAGAGGCCGGCAAGCAGGAAGCCGCCCATAAGCAGGACAAGACCAGCATCAAGGAAAAGATGCAGCAGGCGGGGATCGAGGCGCCCGCGTCACGGTTCTGGATCGCCTCCGCCATTTTCGCGCTCGTCATGTTCATCGTCGTCAAGTTCATCCTGAACATGGGCATTTTGTCCGTCGTACTGATCACTTTCACAGCCTTCTTCGGGCTGCCGCGCCTGTTCCTAAACCTGAAAGCGAAGGGCCGCCAGAAAAAATTCCTCGAAGAACTGCCCGACGCGCTCGACGCCTGCGTGCGCCTGCTGCAGGCTGGTATGCCGATGACGGAAGCCATTTCGATGGTATCCCGCGAATATACCGGCCCCTTGCGCGATGAAATGCAGCGTATCTACGACAACCAGAAGATCGGCGTGCCGCTGGGGCAGGCGGCCTATGAAACGGCCAAGCGCATTCCGCTGACCGAAGTGCATATGTTCGCAACCGCCCTGCAGATCCAGTCCGAAACCGGCTCGTCGCTGTCGGAGGTTCTGACCAACCTGTCCGGTGTTATCCGCGCGCGTTTCCGTCTGAAACGAAAAATCCAGGCGCTGTCGCAGGAAGCGAAATCATCCGCCGCCATCATCGGCGCACTGCCTATTCTGGTGACGTTCGGTTTATGGTGCGTGAATCCGAAATATATGGAGCCGCTGCTGTTTACGGCGAAGGGACACGTATACCTCTGGGGCTGCGGCATCTGGATGTCGCTGGGCATCCTTGTGATGCGCCAGATGATTAACTTCAAGATTTAGGGAGGGCCGCATGGATTTCCTGATTTCGATGGATTCAAACGCCTGGATCGTTATCCTGTCCGCGCTGGCCGCAGCGGCATCCTTCGCCGCTTTTGCCATTCCGCTTCTGCAGCGTAAGGAAAAGCAGGAGCGTTACAAGGAAGTCATCGAGAAAAAACGCCGCGCGCTGTTCGAGCAGGCACGCGAGGCGGTTAACGCGCCCAAGATCAAGAAAGAAGAACAAATATCCGCCGCGAAATCGATCGCGATGAGATATAAAATCCAGCGCCTTGCGGGCGACGCCAGCGCGAAGGCGCGCAACCTCTGCCAACGCGCGGGCATCCGCAATCCCATGGCACCTGTTTATTACCTTGTCGCGCGCATGATCCTGCCGATACTGTTCCTGATCGTCGCCATGCTGTTCCTCAACCACATGAAAAAGCCGCCGACCGAGCTGGTCAAGCTTGCCACGCTGCTTGGCGCAGGTATTGCGGGATTTTTCATGCCCTATATCCTTTTGAAAAACAGTGCCGACAAGCGCCAGCAGGAAATCTCGCTCGCCTTCCCCGACAGTCTCGACATGATGCTGATCTGCGTGCAGGGCGGCATCGGGATCGAGGCGGCGATCAACCGTATCGCGGGCACCGTCGCCGGGCATTCCGTTGCGCTTGCCGAAGAACTGGGCATCCTCTGTGCCGAGCTTGGCATGCTGAACGACCGCAAGGGCGCGTTCATGGGGTTCTCCGCGCGTGTCGGCTCCGGCCCCGCGCGCTCCTTTGCGAGCGCCATGCTGCAGGCGGAGCAATACGGGACGTCGATTTCAAAGGCGCTGCGTACGCTGGCCGAGGAAACAAGATCGATCCGCATGGCAACGGCGGAGCAGAAGGCAGCGTCCCTGCCGCCTAAGTTGACCGTGCCGATGATTTTATTCTTCATGCCGGCGCTGTTCGTTTGCATCCTGTCCCCTGCCTTCATGGCGATCCCCGATTAAGGAGGCGTGATGCGCGGCATTCTTCTTCTCGCCTTGTGTCTTCTGCTGTCGTCGCCGGCAATCGCCGCCGAGCGTTTTAAGTACGACAGCATTGATACGATCGAGACGATGCAGAAATACATCCGCAAGCATTTCCCGATCGGCAGCACGCGCGAGGCGGTGCAAAAAGCCTTCGTGACGCAAGGGCGCGGCTCGCTCCGCCACCACCCGTCGCAGAAAGGTGTCGAGAAATACCTCTATGACATCAACCTGTGCAAATACTATGTCTGGCGGTGGAACATCGCAGCCGATTACGACGCGGAAGGCAAATTGCAGCAGGCCTATGTCAACGGACTGCCCGTGTTTTCAGACGCCCCCGCCTGGAAGCCTATGCAGATCGGCACGCGCGTCGGCAAAACAAGCCTTGCGCGCATGTCGCGCGACTGGCCGCAGGCAACCAAGGGTGCCAAGCAGGTTTTTTACATGCTGCTGGATCTCGACGGCAATTACGACACGGTCGATGACCAGTCGCTGCTGGGCGCAGGCCCCAGCCGCGCGGACCCGGCCAATTTCGGCACTCTCGTCAGCTATAACGAGGTCGATCCGTGGCGCTCGGTGTTTGATGATGACTTGGCCGACGACGTCTATGAATACAAGGGCGACTGCCGCCCTGCTGACGCGAAATACCTCAGCAAGACGATCATGGAGCCGCAGCACGGCATCCTGAAATAATCTGATCTAAATTAAAGCTGGCCGGGCGGGCAGGGCGAGCAGGCGGCGGGCTTTGCCTTCAGCTTCGGCGTGACGACCTTGCGCACGACACCCTTTGGAGCGGCGGGCACGATGTTGTCGCGTAAATCCGACACGATCTGGATGTTGCGCGCCACCTCCTGCTTGTCGGGCGCAATCACGAGCGCTTTGCGCAGCGTCGTCAGCGACTGGTCGAACAATCCCTGATTGGCAAGCGACAGCGCAAGATTGTTCATCACGGAGGCAGGGTTGCCTTTCCAGCCGGCAAGCGCCTGATGGTACATGTCTTCGGCATCCTTGTGCTGGCCTTTGGCATCCAGCACGACGCCCATCATGTTATAGGCCTCGGTATGTAGCGCCGATGCTTTCTGGTCTTCCAGAACGGCATTCAGCGCTTTTTCGCCGCCGTTGAAATCGCCAAGGGCGATGTCGGCAGCTGCGAGTTCGACCAGCATGGCGGGGCTTGCGCCGGTTTGGCGCAGCAGCTGCGCATAGCGCAGCGTGATTTTTGCGTTCTTGGGTTTCTTCTCGTGGACCACGCGGAACAGTTCGAGCGCATCCTTGGTATTGCCGGACGCCAGCGCGTCTTCGGCGGCCTTGATCTCGTGCGCCTCCGTCTCGTCCTTCATGCCCAGCAGGCTGTTGGCCGGGTCTTCGAGGCTGCCATCGGTTTTGCAGGCGCCCAGCGTGAGCAGGCAGGCGAGGGCGATAACATGAATTTTGTTCATAGGGCTTTTTTTCATGGCGATCACTGCGGCTCCAACGGGGTTTCGACATTCGCGGGTGCGGGCGGTGCTTCAGCCGCACCGGGCGGCGCTTGCAGATCGGAAGGTTGCGCGCCGCGGAACGCGCCAACGGTGGAGGTGCCGCCGCCAGCCTGTGGCGGAACTTCTGCAGAGTCTGCCGCCGGATTGACGGGGCTTACTTCATAGCAGCCATCCGGGCAGTAGAAATAGGACGTCGGCACGCAGTCGGGACCGCTGCCTGTCTGGCCGCACATGCGGCGGATGCGCACATATTTCGATTTGGCGCCGGAATCGACGATCACGGTCTTTTCCATGATCGTGTTGCCGCTGTTATCGAGCACCATCACGCTGGTGGAGCCGGGCAGGCGGGGCATGAAGATGAGCAGGCGCGGGGTGTCGAGCAGCACGCGCACGTTGGCCGGGTTGGTCACAACAACGCTTGCCGCGTCGCGGTCAAGCTTCACAACCTTGGTGGTGTCGAGGCTGAGGCGGATCGGCTCATCGGCCTTCACGGCTGATTCTGTCACCTGATCGGCCGCTGCCGCCGGTGATATCGCTGCCATGCCCGCCGCGCCAAAGCTCAGCGCGACCATCAGCAAAACCGGCCAGATTCTTGTCTTCATTTCGTGTAATCCCCTCAAAACCCCTCGTCAATATATGATGACGCAACAGACTCGGGCTGTAAAGGAATATGTCTTTGGAATCGCTGGTGTTTATTTCATTATGGAATCATTAACATATTATGGTATATTATGAGTCTCAATTGAAATTCTCTAGCTTTTCGACCTCCATTCGACTAATGAAATCTGACCTTTAGACTACAGGTGAACTATCTTTGACATAATAATTGACAATTCTGCTCAGGGCCTGTATAAACCTTGAACATAATTGGGTAAAACTTTGTTGCTTTTCAAAGTAACGCGCAGACGAGACCGGAGTTGGCGCATCGTTACAAGAGAGTGACAAGACCGAGACAAACACAGTAAGGGGTTACTTCTACATGGCAAATTCGTCGAGCGCACAGCAACTCAATATCGAAGCCGGCCAAAACATCGCGGTTAAAATGATCGCGGGTCAGAATCTGGTGCTTACTTCCGAGATGGAAGTGCAAGGCATGAAGCTCACAAGCGGGGGCGAACTTGTCCTCACGCTCAGCGATGGTGCGATGCTCACCATCACGAATTTTGCTGAAATCGCGAAGGCCGGAAACACTTCGCTTCAGCTTCCGAACGGCCAGTCGGTCGGTATGGCGCAGCTCGCAGAAGCCCTGAACCCCCAGGGTGCAATCGGCGCGACGAACCTTGAATACGGCGCGCCCGATGGCAAGCTCGCGGCAGGCAACGGCGACAGCCACCTTGTGAAAAAACCCGGCAAAGACGAAGACATTGTCGTCAAACTGCAGCCCGGCGACGAATACAAATTCTCCTTCAGCCTGACCGAACCCGCATCTGTGAAAGAAAGCGGCGGCCAACTGGTTATCTCCTTCAAAAACGGCGGCGAGATCATCATCCCGAATTACGGCGCGTTCAAAGACGCCGGGACTCTGCCTGATTTCACGCTGGCTGACGGCACGA
>JAQSWE010000305.1 GCA_029266795.1 Alphaproteobacteria bacterium
CGGCAGGCCGACGTAGCCGAGGCCGATGATGCCGATCTTGGCTGTCTTATTCGTGAACTTGGCGCACAGAGCATCGACATCAATTGACGGTTTGACGGGCTGTAGGGGGGCGCGTTGTGCGGTCATGGCATTCATTCCCAAAGGTTAAAAACCGGATCTTTTTTAACATATTGAATGGTTTGCGGCAAAGAACAAATCCTGATTTAAAGGATATTATTGACATAATAGCGTGTTTTAGGTAATTTATCCGGATGAAAAATCCTCTTCCGATGCTCAAATCCGGCCTGCGCAACACTTTCAACTATGTCGTCCATGGTGAAGGCACCGACGCACGCGCCCGCAAGCCCGAAGCGATTGCCGCGCTTGTCGCTGTTTCCACCCCCGCTTTCGAGAACTCGGGAAGCGATGGATACGTGAAAAAGCTGGAAGCAATTTTGCGCGATATGCGCACGAAAGACATCGAGACGCTGGCGCAGAACAATATCGCCGTCGGTTTCGACGCCCGCATCGCAGAGCAGAACCGCGCATCGGAACAGAAACCGATCAACGCGACATTCTATAGCCGCGGCAAGGATGGCGGCACGCTGGCGCTGCCCGATTTCGGCGAGAAATATGCCCCCTATAGCGCGAAAGAATCTCTGGAGAGCATGGCGCGGAAATTGCGCGACGGCGATACATTCCCCGCCGGGCAGACGCTTTATGCGGGCACATTGACGGCGGCGGCGATGCGCAGCGTCACGACCTATACAGCATGGTTTGTGCCGGAACGCTTCCCGGAAAAAACGCTGCGGTCAAACCCCGCGCTTCAGCAACCGCCGAAGCCGCGCGCTTAATCATCAGGTAATTTCAGGTATTACCGCTGGCCCGGACGCTTGATCCGCGAGTCACCGCGACCACTATTTTGGCCGCCGCGGTTATTGCGGTTAAACGGCTTCTTGCCGTATTTGTCGTCATTCGCGGACGGGCGGTTGGCACGATTGGCCGCATCTTCGGCCTTCAGCTTCGCCGCGAGCTTGTTGAAATCGGTATCCAGCTGGCGGAACACGCTGACCATTTCGGCCGCTTCCGGCACGGGCAATGCGGCGACATCGGCGCGCAGATTGGTGACTTCGTCGCCCTGATACAGGCGCAGCAAATCCCAGAACGCATCGCGTTCGCGCGGCTGCGCGGTGGATTTTGAAACCTTGCGGTAGAGCGACGCGAAGCTGTCGGTCAAGTCCTTGATTGCCGGACGGACGAGGCCGTTGATGAGGATGTCGGATTCGCGGTCTTTGGATACTGCATCGTTGAACGATTTGCGAAGGCCGCCTTTTTTCTGGCGCGCTTGCTGTTCGGCCAGTTCGGCGACGGTCGTCTGTTCGGCTTCCGCCGTTTCGATCATGCCGCGCACAAGGGGGCGGATGCCCGTCAGTTGCTTCAGTTCCGCAATTTCCTGCGCCACCGTTGTCGCGGAATATTGCGCGTGATAGCTGAGCAGCGGCTTTTCCTGCAGGCCTCTCAGCTTGCTGTTCGCAGGCTGCGGCTGCGCCACGAAACCCTGATGGATATCATTGCGCTCGGGCGCCATCATGAGGATCCATTTACCTTTGCCGAACGGCATGTCGCTGGCGACCTGTAAATCGTTCAGCATGTTTTTGTATTCATGCACCTGCTCCGGCAGCAGCACGAAGTTGCCGAGGTGGTTGACGTTATACGTCACGC
The DNA here is from genome assembly GCA_029266795.1 of Alphaproteobacteria bacterium. Taxonomy (GTDB): domain Bacteria; phylum Pseudomonadota; class Alphaproteobacteria; order Micavibrionales; family UBA2020; genus JAPWJZ01. The sequence goes on from JAQSWE010000305.1 coordinate 1,702, forward strand.
GGTTGCCGTTGTCGGGATCGGGGGATTTCGTCTTGCCCATCATGCCGGAACCGGCGCGCTCGACGATATGGTCGACGTTGAGGCGATAGAAGGTATCTTTGCCGTCGGACGGATCAAGGCCGCCCTTCATGCGCTCGATGCCCGCTTCGGGAATGCCAAGCGCGCGGAGTTCATCGGCATGGTTGTCGCCGAGGAATTTCAGGAAGCGCGGGCGGACGGAGAAGGAATATTCTTCCTTGATCGCGTTGTTCTCATCGGTCGTGATGCGGGAATAGAAAGTCGGCACCAGCTTGAAGCCGGTCGGCACATCGGCGATCAGGTCTTCGAAAAGCTTCTGGTTTTCTTTCGCCTGCTTGACGTCTTTCCGGCGCATTTCAATCGTGCGCTCGTTTTCAGGGTCTGCGGCATCGAGCCAGGCTTCAGTCGCAGTAACTTCCTTGGCAAGGCGCAGTCTGGTTTTGTCGATCAAGTCTTGGGCGGTGGGGGCCGCGGGAATAGGCGTCTTTTGTTCGCCAAAGCCCGGCGCGCCTGTGATTTCGGTGATTGTCTCGGCTGAAACGCGTTTCGCCAAATCCCGTACTCCCGCAAAAGAGTTATGTAAGTGTTGAGCAGAACATAACAGATATTCGGGCAAACACAATCTGGAAACGGGCGTTTATGAAACTTTATTGGCAGAAAGATACCCACAACGACCAATATTTTTGCGAATGGGTCGCAAATGAGGCCACTCGCGCAACATGTTGCAAAGCAGCAGTATAAGAGTCTCGAATGCGATTCGGAGGTTTGAGGATGAAATGGTTGTTTGCGTTTCTGTTGCTGTCTGTCGCCACCACCGCGCTGGCGGCGGAGTCACGCTTCACCTTCCTGATCCGCGATACGGGCGGGCGCGTGGATTGGGGGCATCACAACGTCATTGCCTTTGACCGTCCCGATGCAAACAA
>JAQSWE010000085.1 GCA_029266795.1 Alphaproteobacteria bacterium
GAGTTCGGGACTTTGCCCAACGGTTTTTGGGCAATTTTGTTTCCCGCCAAGGTGTTACGTGAAAACTTGTCGTAATATCAGGTATTTAAATACCAGCAGTTATGCTCATTTGCTGTAAATATATTTTTACAGCCGGATAAACCCGAGAATCAAGGGACGGCTTTTTTCAGCCATAGGCGAGTAATTCACGCCCATGCGACCGGAGCCACTGGCGCAGCTGCTTCGACTCCGGCGCGAGTTCGATGCACACCCGCCAGAATTTGCGGCTGTGATCCATATGGACGCGGTGCGAGACTTCATGCGCGACCACGTAATCCATCACGTCATAGGGGGCGAGGATCAGCCGCCATGAATACATGATGCGGCCATCCGGCCCGCAACTGCCCCAGCGCGATTTCGGGTCCATCACGCGCACCGCCGCCGGTTTCAGGCCGAGGCTGCGCGATTTTTCATGCGTCAGCATGGTCAGAATTTCTTCCGCATGTGATTTCAAAAAATCGCGGATGCGGCGTGCGAGGTGTTCCGGCTGGCCGTGGACGATCAGCCGATCATCCTCCAGCCGTGTCACGCCGCGCCCCGCGGCATGCACGATGGTGTAATCCATCCCTGCAATCGAAACAGTGGTGCCGGGCGCGAAAAGTTTTTTGGGGATGGCGCGCGATGTTTGTTTTTCAATCCAGCCGCGATTGGTTTCCACGAATTGCAGCGCGCGGGCGTGGGAAATGCGGCCCTTCAGCGGCCAGGTGAAAATGACTTCACCCGTTTTTGCCTCGACGCGCAAGCCCATGCGGCGGGCGCGGGCGCTGGGCTTCACGCGGATGCCGCCGATATCATTTGGGATCAGGGCCGTATCAGTTGGCTTTTTTGACCGGAAGAACATTGCGACCTGCCAGCAGACGGTTCAGCGCATCGATATAGGCGCGGACAGACGCGACGATCACATCGCCATCGACGCCGATGCCGGAATAGCTGTGGCCGTGCTCGGACAATTTGATGTTCACTTCGCCCTTGGCATCCGAGCCCGAGGTCAGTGCCTTGAGCTCGTAATTCGACAAAATCGCATCATCATGGCGCACCAGCACGCGCATGGCTTTGAAGCACGCATCGACCGGACCTTTGCCATTCGCTTTGGCTTTTTTCTTCTCGCCGTCGATTTCCAGCTCCAGCTCCGCTTCCTGCGGGCCGTAGGAGCCGGATTTCACGCCGAGCGAGACGAAGCGGATGCGTTCTTTCGGCAGGCCGTCTTTGGACGACGCGATCACGATCAGGTCGTCATCGCTGACCTTTTTCTTGCGGTCGGCGTAATCCTTGAAGCGTTCAAACGCGGCGTTCAGTTCTTCGTCATCGAAATCGAAGCCAAGCGTCACCAGTTTGGTGCGGAAAGCGTTGCGGCCCGAATGCTTGCCGAGCACGAGGTCGGATTTGTCGCGGCCGACCGATTCAGGGGTCATGATTTCATAGGTGGAGGCGTTTTTCAGCATGCCGTCCTGATGGATGCCGCTTTCATGCGCGAAGGCATTCGCGCCGACGATCGCCTTGTTCGGCTGCACGGCAAACCCGGTGATCTGCGTCAGCAGTTTCGATGCCGGCATGATTTTTTCGGCGAGAATGCCGGTATCGAACGGCAGGATATCCGCGCGCGTGCGGAAGGTCATCACGATTTCTTCCATCGAGGCATTGCCCGCGCGCTCCCCGATACCATTCACCGTGCATTCGATCTGGCGCGCGCCGGCGGCGACGCCTGCAATCGAATTCGCGACAGCCAGACCCAAATCGTTGTGGCAATGGGTGGAGATAATCGCCTTGTCGATATTCGGCACGCGGTTACGCAGCATCTTGATCAGCGCGCCGTATTCTTCGGGCACGGTATAGCCAACAGTGTCGGGAATGTTGACGACCAGCGCGCCCGCATTGATCGCGGTTTCGATGGCGCGGCAGAGGAAGTCGTGGTCGGAGCGTGTTGCATCTTCCGCCGAAAATTCCACTTCGTCGCAATGCTGGCGGGCGTAGGAAACGGATTCCTTGATCATCTCCAGCACGCGCTCCGGCTCGACCTGCAATTTATGTTTCATGTGCAGGGGAGAGGTGGAGATAAAGGTATGGATGCGCTTGCGATGCGCGGGGCGGATCGCATTCACGACCGCGTCGATATCCTTGTGCAGCGCGCGGCAGAGACCGGCGACGGTCGCCGATTTCACCTGCTGCGAAACCTTATAGACCGATTCGTAATCGCCCTTGGACGCTGCGGGAAAACCCGCCTCGATAATATCCACGCCCATGCCGTCGAGCATTTCGGCCATCTGGAGTTTTTCATTCAAATCCATCGAATACCCGGGCGACTGTTCGCCATCGCGCAAAGTGGTGTCGAAAATGAAAACATGGTTGGACATGACGGTTTTCCTTAACGTGGCAGTATGTTGAAACTCATAATAGTCAGCGGTAATGCCGTTTTCCAGCGCTATATGGCTGCTGCGGCGCAATAAAGCTGCCGCGCGGAGGGCTTTATCAGTCGTCCAGTTTCCGCGCTTCATCCACCAGCATGATCGGAATCCCCTCGCGGATGGGGAAGGCCAGTTTCGCCTGACGGCTGATCAGTTCCTGTTTATCGGCGTCATATTCCAGCGGCGCCTTGGTCAGCGGGCAGACGAGGATTTCGAGCAGTTTCGGGTCGGCGCGTTTGGTGCTGGCGGTCATCTTCTATACTCACTCTCATTCTACGGGTTCCCGAACTGCGTTGGGTCTGCATGCGCTGGCCATTCACAATCGGTAGCTTTAATAGGCTCGAAAGGGCCATAGGAGGTGTTTTTCTGCCAAATAACGAACGCCATGTATGCTATCGCTGTAACTATCAGCGCCACTATTAGAGCTATCCAAAATATTTTTCTACCTGACTTCAGCATTCACTCTTTCCGATCATGAAGCCCTAGCGTTTTCTGCGCATCGTCAATGACAAGACGCTTTGCATTCTTCCTCTTCCTTCGCGGCGATCTCCAGCAGCGCGTGGAGGATTTTGGCGCGGGCGGGCAGGTCGGGGGCTTCGAGGAGCGCCTGTTTTTCTTCCGTCGAGAACGGGCAGACGACGCTCAAGGTCGAAATCAGTTTTTCGCATTCGATGTTGCGGATGGTTTCCCATTTGTCGCAGAACATTTGCATTTTATCGAGGTACTGGCGCAGTGTGACCATCATCGTGTCGCGGCAGATATCGGTCACGGTGTCGGAGGCCAGATCATGATGATAATTTTTCCAGCAGGCCTTCGCGTGGCGATAGCCGCCCTGCGCCAGCGGCAATTCTTCCGCCACATCGAAACGGCAGACGCCTTTCAGCGTAATCAGATAGCGCCCGTCATCGGTTTCATTGAAGGACGCAATGCGGCCCGCGCAGCCGGTTTTAAACACGGCGTCGCCCGCGCCATCGGGTTTCGGCTGGATCATGCCGATCATGCGGCCATGGCTCATGGCGTAATTGACCATCGCGAGGTATCGCGGCTCGAAAATATTCAGCGGCAGTTGCACGCGCGGCAGCAGAATCACGCGCGGCAGCGGGAAGAGGACGATTTCGTCGGGCAGCTGGCTGGTCGTGATGGCGAAGGCTTCGGTCATGAGAATAACACGGTGGACAGGCGGCGGCGGCCCTGTGACGTCAGCGGGTGATCGTTGCCGAGCGCGTCGAACAATTCCAGCAGCAATTTGCGCGCTTTCTGTTCCTGCCATTCGCGGTCACGGCGCGTCAGTTCAACAATGTCATCAATCGCGGCTTCGATATCGAGCGCGGCGAGGTGGTGGAGGGCGAGGTCGTAGCGTGCCTGCGCGTCTTTCGGGTTTTTCTCCAGCTTCGTCTGCAGCGCGTCGATGGCCGGCAGCGCTTCAACCTCGGCGTGCTTTTGCAGCAGCATGTCGAGCCCCTTGATGCGCGAATAGGTTTTTTGCTCGGGCGTCATTTCGCCGACGAAGGCGGTCAGGCTCTCCAGATCTTTTTCGGCGACGAAACACCAGCCGATACCGGCCAGCGCCTCCATATTCTTTTCATCGTAATCGAGCGCGGTGGAATACTGCGCCATCGCGTCGGTGTATTGGCCTTCGCGGAAATGCTTGTGCGCCGCGGCCATGATCTTGGCGACCAGCATCGGGTCGGGGCCGCTCGCCTCTTCCTTCGGGCCGCCATGTGCTTTCACCAGCTTGTCGATGAAGACGCGCAAATCTTTTTCAGGCTTCGCGCCGGTGAAACCGTCAACCGGCTGGCCCTGGTAAAACGCATAGACCATCGGCACGCTCTGCACGCGGAACAGCTCGGCAAGTTCGGGATATTTTTCGACGTTGATTTTGACGAGGCTGACCGCGCCCGCCTGTTCGTTCACGACTTTTTCAATCGCGGGCATCATTTGCTTGCAGGGGCCGCACCACGGGGCCCAGAAATCGACAAGGACCGGATTCTTCATCGAGGCCGCAATCACGGCCTCTTCAAAATTCCCGGGATCGGCATCGCGGATATATGCGCTTGCCGGCGGTTTCTGTTGCGCTGCACCAATTTCAAGCATGTCTGACCTTACTGCCCTGTCGCTTATCCACCATTAGATAGTTTATAGCCTTGAAAAATCAACAATCAACGGGTCATAGCCCAAAGATTTCATGAATTTAACAAGGTCGTCCGGCTTTATCGCCGTTGTCATGTCGTTCCGCAAGGGGTGGCAATTCACCACCTCATGCGCCATCAGCCGCTTGTCGATCACGGGATTGACCTGTTTTTGCGTATCGCTGATGAGGCCAAGCGCGGTGACGGAACCCGGCGTCACGCCCAGCAGCTGCTGCATCAGTTCCGCATTGCCGAAGCTGAGCCGCGCGGCATTGATGCGGGCGGGCAGTTTTTTCAGGTCGATTTCCGTGTCCTGCTGCGCCGTCACCAGCCAGATTTTTCCCTTATGGTCTTTCAGGAACAAATTCTTGGTATGCCCGCCCGGCATCCGGTGCTTGAACCCCTTCCCCTCCTCGACCGTGAAAACGGCGGGATGCTGGTAGGTTGTCGATTCAATCCCCATCTCCGCAAATGTCGCGGCAAGCGGTTCGGGGGTGGGGACGGTGGTGATCATGATTAGTTCGGACGGAAGCGGATATAGCTGCGGTCGTCGAAGGAGACGTGGCCTTTTTTGACGCCCTTCACCTGCGGATGGATGCGGTACATCAGCGGGTCGTCGCGCAAGATCGAATTCAAATAGCGTTCGGTATCGGCGAGGGTAGGCTCCACCTCGGGATAGCCGTCGCTGGCGAAGATGATTTCGTTGGCATGCGCGGCGGGATACACTTCCACATGCATATCCGGCACTTTGGTTCCGTTGATGACGCCGTAGCCGTAGGGGCCTTCGTAGTTGGCGAAGACTTTGCATTCGGAAATCAAGGGCGTCAGCAATTCCCATGTGGGGTCATTGTCGCGCAGGTCAGATTCCGATTTCCCGCGCGCAAGTTCGGCGCAGAGGTAAGCGCGGCGCAATTCGCACCACGTTCTTTCCTGCGGGAACACCGTGAAATGCCCGCGGCCGTCGACGACGAAGGATGAATCGGCGACGCGCCAGATTTCGCGGCGTGCGACGGAATAGACGAGCAGCGCGGCGGCGGGGAAATCCCAGACCTCGCGGAAAACTTTTTTCTCGGCGCTGGCGGCGGATTCCGCTTCGCTCAACAGAATGTGGGAGAGTTTATCAACCGCATCGCGCGCGCTGATGTTTTTGTCAAGCGATGACAGCGTATTGGCAATCGTGCGCGACGCAAACTGGCCGTTCGGCAATCCCCTTAGCGTGTGGCCGGCGCGCGATGTTGCGCCGTCGATCACGGCGATGAAATTGTCGCTGACCGAAATAAAATCGTCGTTGAGGTCGCCGGGGCCGGCTTTGCCTTCGGTGAATTGTTCGATGATTTTCATGGGATGCCCTCCGCGCTATGACGCGGAAAGTGTAGCATGAAAACCCTTAATAAATTAAGGCTTGGGTGCGGCGGGCGGCTTCGTTCCGGGGGCGGCAGCAGCGGGGGCCGTGTCATCCGTCGGCAGCGGCGGGTTCAGCAGCGGCAGCGCCTTTTCCACAAGATTGACCCAATAGCTGGCACCAATCGGCAGCGCCGCGTCATTGAAGTCATATTTTGCGGAATGGATGTCCTGATAATCCTTCGCCCCCGGCTTGCCGGTGCCGAGCGCGATGTAGTTGCCCGGTTTTTGCTGCAAGTAAAACGCGAAATCTTCGGTGCCGAGCGTGGGCGGCACGGGGGTGATGACTTGCGCATCGCCGACCGTTTCTTTCGCCACGTCGATGGCGAAGGCGGTCGCGTTTTTCTCGTTCACCAGAACGGGATAACCCGCGCGCAAATCAAAGTCGATCAAGACGCCGTATTTTGCTTCGGTTTCATCGACAATGCGGATCATTTCATCGGTCAGGCGCTGGTGCAGCGCTTCATCGAATGTGCGCAGCGTGCCGGTGATTTTCGCGGTATCGGGCAGCACGTTGGACGCATCGCCCTGTGTCGAGAGCGCGGTGACGGTGAGCGTTGCGGTCGCGGTCGCGGGAATTTCTTTTTTCGCGATTTCCTTGAAGGCCAGCGCCACTTCGGCGGCGGCACCCAGCACATCGGTCGTATTGTCGGCGCGGGAGGTATGTCCGCCCTTGCCGCGCACCACGATGTCGAAATCTTCAGATGCCGCGAGCATCGGCCCGGGGCCGGTCGCCATCGTGCCGAGCGGCAGGCCCGGATAATTGTGCATGCCGTAGACTTCATCGGCGGGGAATTTGGTGAACAAACCTTGTTTAATCATTTCCTGCGCGCCGCCGACATGTTCCTCCGCCGGCTGGAACACGAAATAAACCGTGCCGTCGAAATCGCGCGTCTGCGCCAGATGCTTCGCCGCACCCAGCAGCATTGCCATGTGGCCGTCATGGCCGCAGGCATGCATCGCGCCGTCGTTGCGGGAGGCGTGTGTGAGACCGGTTTTTTCCTGAATGGGCAGGCCGTCCATATCCGCGCGCAGCATGATCGCCTTGCCGCCCGGGCCGTTTTTTCCGTGCAGCACGCCGACGACGCCGGTTTTCGTGAGGCCGTGGACATCGACGCCGAAATCTTCCAACTGCCGGATGATGAAGCGCATGGTGCGCTTTTCTTCGAAGGCGAGTTCGGGGTCCTGATGCAGCTTCTGGCGCCAGCGCGTCATTTCCTGCTTCATGTCCTGAATTTTTTTGACGATACCCATAGCTACAATATCCTTTGCGTCCGGAAGCCGTAACCTTGCCGGGAAAAAGGCAGTCGCGCCTGTTAAAATACGATGGGGTTATCATGTTGATTCGGCGGGGTTCTGTCAATGGGGCTCCGGAGGATGTTCTTTTTATTGACTTATTTTGTTCTTGCTATGTTCCGTTTTCCATGATAGGATGTAAAAAAATGGAGATTGCACAGATGATCACCGGAAACCGCCCCCTTCCCTCTCTCAAGACCCTCAAAACCGAGATTTTATCCCTCTTCGCCCGCATCGCCCTCTGGCTGGATACCGTGCTGGAGCCGTTTGAATCGGAAAGCACGATGACCCTCGCCCCCGTGCTGGTCCCCGTCCGCATCAGCCAGACCCGCACTCGCCGCACGACAGCCGGCAGATTATATCAGCGCCGCCGTCTGGCCACACGCATTGCTTTCGCCATGCAGGAAATCCTGCGCCCGTCGCTGGAGGATAAACCCGCCTACCCGCATAAATGGGCGGAGCGCGTATCCAAGCGCCGCCGTCCCGCTGTTGCGGCATCCACCCCCATCCGTTTCTCCGCCAACTCCTCTTCGCAACCCCTGATATCCGCGCCGCAAACGGCTGCCCGCCGTGCCCGCGGCGCGGATACTTTTTCAGGCGGTCGCATGGCGCGAAAAATTCCCGCACAGGTAATTCCCACGCAGGCAATTCTCACCGGAGGTCTTCATAAGGCGGCATTCACACCCCGCCATATGTCGGGGTAGAAAACCCGTCACTACCGGTGATCGAGCAGCATCCCCTTCCTCCCCTTTTGGCGAGGAAGGGGATCTCCCGTTTTAAAAAACTATGCGATAATCGGCGCATGGGACGCCTGCTCACCGACGACGAATATATCTGCCAGAACTGCGGCTACATGGGACGCGCAAATGTGAAGCTGCGCGGCAGCGCGATTGTTGAAAAGCTGTTGTGGTGCTTGCTGCTGATCCCGGGGCCGCTCTATTCATGGTGGCGGCGACAGGACAGGCAACTGGAATGCGCGGGCTGCATGACTGGTCCTCTCGTCAATCTTGATACCAAGCTCGGCCAAGTCATGCTGGAGAACAAGCTGCGCGGTGCTCCGGTTGGGGCTGTGGCCGAGAAGCGAAAACCTATCTTGAGGAAGAATTGACATGAAGCTTTGCAAATACTGGGACGTTGCCGAAACCTCCGCGCCGGATGCGGCGGGAAAGACCATGCGCCTGCGCAAATGGGGCGGGTCGAACACAAGCGCCGAGGATGCGAAACGCGCCGCCAAGCATGCGCTCGACGATTTAGTGCGTCGCGTAGCATCCGCCAGCTTCAAGCGCGACGATTACAGCTACAGCATGCGCGATGTGCCGGAGGAGTTGGTGCAGGAGGTCAGCGGGACAGCGGGCGTGACACGCAACGGCAAGGGCTGCCTTGTGCTGAACACGGCGGATGCGGTATTCGCCGATATCGACATTTCCGGCCCCGGTTTTTTCGCCAAGTTGTTTGGCGCAACGCGGGAAAAGGAAGAACAGAAATACATCGCTACGCTGAAGGAATTTCTGGTACGCCATCGTGACGCCGGTGCGCGCATTTACCGCACAAAAGCTGGGTTACGCTACCTGTTCACCCATGCGCCACATCCCGTGAGCGACGAGACGATCGGCTGGCTGCGCGAGCTGGGCAGCGATAAATTATACGTGCAGCTGTGCCGCAACCAGAAATGCTATCGCGCCCGCCTGACCCCAAAGCCGTTTCGTATCGGCTGCGGCCGCATCACCGGACATTACCCTTTCGCAACGCCCGCGCTGCAGGACGGCTTCCGCCGCTGGCTGGAGATGTATACGCGGAACAGCCAGTCCTATGCGGTTTGCGCATTCTTGAGCGCGGAGGGCAACAGCCGCG
>JAQSWE010000086.1 GCA_029266795.1 Alphaproteobacteria bacterium
TTCCGGCTGCAGCGGCACCTGGGATGGCATGAAAGCAGACTGGCATGACATGACCGGCGGCGATGGCCAATCGGTTGAAAACGACCGCACTGCCGGCCAAACCTCGGCTCCTGCGCAGGCTGATGCGCCCACCGACAGCAGCGCGCCTTCCGCCTACAACTAATTTATAAAAGTTTGAAACAAAAATGCGGGGCCGCTCGTTTGACGGGTTGTCCTGCATTTATTTTCTCGAAAGGAAAGACCGCCATGACAATCACCAACCTGAAAAAATTCGCACTCTGCCTCTGCCTGCTGGGTACGCTCGCCGTTTCGGCCTGCAACACCACCGAAGGCGCTGGCAAAGACATCGAAGCAGCCGGCGATACCATTAAAGACGCCGCCCGCGACAACAAAAGCTACTAAGCCTTAACCGGCGACTAAAAAAAGGGGCCCTTCGCAGGGCCCCTTTTTCGTTATCTGGGTTCGCTTAAATGCTGCGCGGCGCCTGTTTGCGCGTGGGCGCAACGTTGGCGCGCAAGGGATATTCCAACACGGCATTCGGCTTGTACGGCGCAGCGGCGATGCTGAAGTCTTTTTTGGGCTCCGGCATGGCGCGGTTCTCGCCGGTTTGGCCGACAGCCTGCTGCAGCAAATGTTCGCGTGACAGGTCTGTCAGCGACGGTGTCACACGCAGCATGACGGTCGGCAGTGCCTCTGCCGTTTCGCCGAGCTTCTGCGTCCAGCCGAGGTTCTTCGGCGTGGCTGACCTAGCGTCCTGCAGGCCCTGTTTCTCGAGCAGGTCGAACAGGCTGGCAGCCTGCTGCTTGTCGTATCCAATGTAGAAGAAACGCTCGTTATCGGCGACGAGGAATGTTTTGTCCTGCGCTTCGCTGTAGAACTGCATCACGGTACGGTTCAGGTTGATGATATCGGCGGGCACCTCGACAGTGCCGCGGCCTGTGGGGCTCGGCAGCGTGCTTGCGCCCACGACCATAAAGCCGTCTTCCTTCGACAATTTCTGCAGCGTCTTATAAGCCGCATCTTCATCGGTCGGGATCGGCAGGATATCGTTGTTAAGTACCATATAGAAACGCTGCTTGTCGGCGTTGTAATAAGCGTCGTCAATCAACGATTTGTGGGTGATGACGTTGCCAACGGTCACGAGGTCGGGATTTGCGGACAGGCCTTGATAGATATTCTTCGCCAGCGCCTCTTCCTGCGTCGCGATGAATCCGGGCGTCTTGGCGGGGCCGTTCTTGCGGATGCTGAAACCCGCTTCGCGGTCGTCGGTGTAGATCATGTAACCCAGCGTTTCAAAGTTGAAATGCAGGTTCTTCAGATCGCCCTTGTTCGCAGCGGCGATGGCGGGAGATGCGGCAACCGCTGCCTGCGCGCGCGCGAAATCGGCGGCATTCAGGTCGAGGTTGTAGAAATATTGGCCGGCGGAGACGCTCTCCAGCAGGTCCTCGAAATCCTTGCTTTCTGCACGGAAACCGACCGTTTTCTTTTCGGCGTCGAGCGACAGGATCGACGCGTTGCGCGGATTGAAGTAGGTGCCCGACAGGTCCAGCAGGTTGTCTTTCGCGGCAAGGCTGACTTTACCTTCCAGCACCTGAACCGCGCCGTATTTGTCGACCAGAAGGTGTGTGCCGTCCGAGAGGGGCTGCAATAGCGCGATCGTCTTCAGGTTGATGCTATGCGTCTGGCCGTTGCCGGTATTCGTCACATGCAGGAAGTCCGGATGTTTGTGCAGGTTTGCAATCGTTTCGTCCGGCACGTTCAGCATGCCCGTATGATTGCCCCAGTAAATCGCGGTTTTCTGCGGCGTGGTCACAATGCGGTCAAGGTTCGACGGGTTATAAAGGCCGTCATATTCAGATTGCAGGAAAGGTGCCTTGCGCTGGATATGGGTCAGTACTTCCTTTGCCATTTGCGGCGATACATCGTCCAGCATCGTGTGGCCGGTGCCGTTCACAGTCAGGCGCATGACTTTTGAATCGCCGTCGTACCAGATGTTGGCAAGGCGATCGAGGTTTGTCAGGATGCGGCCATCGTCAAGGCGCACATTCTCGCCTGTCAGGTTCGATTCCAGCGACTGCAGCGCTTTCTTCGCATCGGGATTTTTCGCGGTTTGCGCCGCCTCTGCCAGAATGTTCGATTTGACGATGTTGGAGGGCCATGGCTCCAGCATTGCCGCTGTCCAGCTGAGCTTGCCTTCGGCATTCAGGGACGAGGCGGCGATCTGCTCGAGCCAGCCGCCCGGACGCGTCAGTTCGCGGCGCAGTTGGTCGAGGCCGGCATTCGCGAAAGACGTGCCGATCAGCTTGCGCATGACGGCGAGATTGAAATCCTCATGCTCGGGCATAATTTTTTCGTTGATGAATTTCAGGACATTCTTCGCGTCGCCCTGCACGGCATTGGTGCCGACCTTGAACTCATCCGCAACACCCGCACGCAATGCCAGTTCGGTCAGTGCCGACAGGTCCGCCGTCGTTTGGGCTGTTTTGGAAATTTCGCCAATCAGCGAGACACCAGGATAGGCAAGGTTCCAAAGGCCTTTGAAGGCAAGCGAACCTGCGCCGCCGTCGAGGCTTGACAGCACTGTGCCAAGCTTGATCGGGTCTTCTGCGCGCACGGCTGCCACAAATCCGGCAACCTGCTTTTCGGTAGTGCCATTGGCATTGCCAAGTCCAGCCAGCACATGACCGACAGCCGTCTGCATCTTTGTCAGTGTGGTGTTGAAGCGCGAGGCAAGGCGCTCGAATACCGTTTTGTTCGCGCTCTTCAGGTCGATGACAGCCGCGCCGTTGTCGTTGCCGATGCCGAGTTTCTTGAGTGTCAGGCTGAGTGCCGACGCATCAAGAGGATCTTGCGCCGCAGTCACTTCTTTCAAAATACGCTCGAACACTTGCGTTTTGGATCCAAGGCCCGCCAGTTTGAAATCAGGCTCGTGCGCCAGCGCGGTCTTTAGCAGCAGCAATTGGTCGTCGCGGCTCGTCACGCGGTCGAGCGCCATTTCGGCAAAGCTCACAACCTTGTAATCCTGCAGCAGCAATTCCTTCAGCTGTTTCGATTCAGATGTTTCGGATTTGGGGAACAAGGCCGGCAGCAACGCCGCGAATTCCGTGATGCGCTGTTCGTCGATAAGGGCGGCGGTCTTGGAATAGAGCAGCGCGCGCTCCTTCACCATGCCGACCTTCACATCCATGACTTCCGCATAGTCCTTAACCGCAAGGTCGATGACGAATTGCGGGTTCTGGTATTTTTCCATCAGCTTCTGCGCTTCGGCTTCATCGGCTTTTTGCGGTGCCAGCGTTTCGCCGACCCAGTCCATGAAGCTGTCGACATAATAATGGCGGTCGCTTTGCAGGCCGATCAACTCGCTGCGCACCAGACGCCAGTGGCGCTTGATCTCGTCGATCTTGCGCTGGGCTTCAGCTTCGGCTGATTTGCGTGCTTCTTCTTCCTCGCGCTCCGCTTTACCGAACCATGTCGCGGGATTCCACACGCTGCGCTTTTTCTCGGGCTCTGCATCCGCGATCTCGGGCTGCGGAAGGGGGGGGATGTAAGCGGCAGGGGCTGCATTTTCGTCCGGCAGCTTGATTTCGGGCAGGTCTTCCAGAATTGCTTTCGGCACGCCAAGGCCGTGCTTGGCAATTTCTTTTACGACGGCGCTGTCAGTGCCAAAGGCGGCTTCTGCCTGACCTTTGAAATCCTGCATCGATAAGACGAAGCCGGCAGTCTCGCCGAGATCCTTGAGCGCCTGGAGCGCGCCTTTTTCATCTTTTTGGGAAACGGAGCGGTTCAATTGATGGTGGCCGACAATCACGCTGTTCTGGTGCTTTTGCAGCCAGCTGTTGACTGAATCCGTATTGCGCTCAAGGGTGTTGAGATAATCGCTCAGCTGGTCGCGCATTAAAGACAAGGTCTCGAGGTCTTGCGGCAGCTTGAAATCGGCGTTCGACGAAGGGCTGTCGGCCATCGTTTTCCATCCTTGAATTGGTTAATATCGTGGCGACTATAGCACCCCGATTTTGCTTATGCAAATCTTTTCCGGAAAATAGACCGAACTATTAATGCCGCAATTTCAAGGAATTAGTTGATTCAGGCTTTAAAAAATAATACAAAATAACCATACACAGCCAATCAAGGAAAAAAGGCCATGGAAATGCTTCAGGAATTCAAGAAATTCATCATGCGCGGCAACGTTGTCGACCTCGCGGTGGGCGTCATTATCGGCGCTTCCTTCAGCAAAATCGTGACCTCGCTGGTCGAAGACATCATCATGCCGCCGCTGGGCCTGATTCTTGGCAAAGTGGACTTCAGCAACTTCTTCGTTACCTTGAGCGCGACCGACCAGACATTTCCCACTATCGCCGCCGCCAAAGCCGCCGGAGTGAGTACCTGGAATATCGGCATGTTCGGTAATACCCTGTTCCAGTTCGTTCTCGTTGCCTTCGCGATTTTCTTCTTCGTCGTAAAGCCGCTCAATAAATTGAAGGCGAAAGAGGAAGCCGCGCCTTCCAACCCTCCCGTTGCACCCCGCAACGAAGTGTTGTTGGAAGAAATACGCGACCTTTTGAAAAATAAGTAAGACGACGGTCTCAACTGCATACCCTTGTATGCAGCGCCGTTTGCAATCTTTAGTTGCTTTATGATTTCGGATACACTCCCAGGTTAGGGGGACTCCTGATCATGACGCTCAAATCCAAATTCACTTGGCTCAGCGCCGCTGTTATCGCTGTCATTTTATTGGCTGCTGTGCACGATTTTATCATGACACGTGCGTTGGTTGCGGACGCCCATGCGGAAGGTCGCGCCGCCGCTATCGTGCGGGCGCATATGCATGCCGACATGATGCATGACGCGGTGCAGTCGCAAGTAATGAAAGCTCTCTATGCGAGGAGCATGAATAATAGTGCGCTATTGCAGGAAGCGCGGACCGAGCTGCTGCGCGACGGAACGGAATTCAGCGCCGATATTGAACGGGCTCTTGCCCTCGATCCGCCCGACGATATACGGCAGGACATGCGCGCGAATGCACTGCTTGCTGTGGAATATACGCGCCTTGCCACTAGCATCGCCAGCCGGACACTCGGGAAGAATCAGGAGGAGATGGAGCAGTTTCACCGTATGTTCGAGACTCTGCGCGAAAAGAACGAAGCTATTTCAGGCAAGCTAGCCAGCTATATTGCACAGCGGGCTAGTAGAGCCGCTGATACGGCAGACACGGCTTTGCGCCGCCATTTTGCGATTGCGTTCGCGGTTGTGCTCGTCGCGCTGATGGTGCCGCTCTTCGCGCGGAGGCAGGTGTTCGAGCCGCAGGAGAAGCTAATCGCGCTTATGAAGGATATTTCCGCCGGTCGTCTTGACGGGCAGGTGCCTTTTACGAACCGCACTGACGAAATCGGCCAGATCGCGGCAGCGCTCGCCATCTTCCGCCAGAATGTGGAGGAAAAACGCCGGCTGGAGAGCGAGGCCGAGGCGTTGAAGAAACGCGCGGAGGAGGAGCGCCGGGGCACCATGTTCGGGCTTGCGGATAATTTCGAGGCAAAAGTCAAAAGCGTAGCCGATACGGTAGCATCCGCCGCAACGGAAATGGATGCGACGTCGCGGGATGTCATGAAGCGCGCGCAGGACAGCGCGGAGAAGCTGGGGAAGCTCGTTGTCGGCATCGCCGGCGCGTCGCAAAACGTGCAGACGGTGGCAGCGGCCACGACAGAATTATCCGCCTCTATCCGCGGCATTGCGGAGCAGGTGGAAAACGGCGAGAAAATCATGACTTCTGCAGTGGGCGAAGCGGGGCGGGCGAACGAAACGGCTGAATCCTTAAGCGAGGCAGCTGAGAAAATCGGCGGCGTCGTCGACGTCATTAATGAAATTACGGCGCAGATCAACCTGCTGGCACTGAACGCGACGATCGAAGCTGCGCGTGCCGGCGAGCAGGGGAAAGGTTTTTCCGTGGTCGCTGCCGAAGTCAAAAACCTTGCCGGTCAAACAACGCTTGCTACGCGCCAGATCGAGGAACAGGTGAGCTTTATCCAGCAGGCGGCGTCGGATACTGTGGGCGTATTGCAGCAAATTTCCGAAACCATTAACGAAATGAACAAGATTTCGGCGACTATTGCCAATGCCGTGGTAGCGCAGGGCGCAGCGACGCAGGAAATCGCCCGCAACGTGCAACAGGCGGCGGAAATTACGCATGATGTATCCACGCATGCATCAGATGTAAAGCTTGCATCGACCGGCGCAAGCTCCGCCGTCAGCCAGATGATTGCGGCGGCATCTGATTTATCGCGTCAATCAGAAAGCCTGAGGGGTCAGGTCGGCAATTTCTTGCGCGACATCAAGGCAGCGTAAACTTTACTGCGGCGCTTCGACAGGCTCCTCGGCGCGCGGCTTAAACACGCGCGCGAGGAAAGACTTCTCTTCTTCGAATGACTTTTTGTCCGCAGCCTCGTTATACGCGATCGGCAGGTTGAAGCGCTTGCCGATTTCCGTGGCCTTGGGGTTGGAAAACGCGTGCGTCGCGTCGGGATACACGACGTTTTTGAAATTCACGCCGGCGGCCTTCATCTCCGCCACGAAATTGTTGCGCTCTTTTTCACTTACCATTTCATCCGCGCCGCCATTCAGGACCAATACATGCGCCGTGACACGGCCGGGCTCGGCACGCTCCGGTGTTGCAAGCCCGCCATGCAGGCTGACTACCCCGCGCAGGTCTTCGCCGCGCCGCGCCATTTCGAGGGCGACGGTCCCGCCGAAGCAGTAGCCAACCGCCGCCATGCGCGAGCCCTCGACATTGGGCATCGTCTTTAGCTTGTTAAGCCCCGCAAGTGCGCGGCTGTGCATCAGCCCCCGATCCGCATAAAAGGGTGCGGAAAGTTTCTTGGCTTCTTCAGGATTGCCGGCTGACCGGTTCGCCCCGTACATGTCGACCGCGAAGGCCGCATAGCCCAGTTCCGCCAGCTGTTCCGCGCGGCGGCGCACATAGGCGTTGTGTCCCCACCATTCATGGATCACGATTACGCCGGGGCGCGGGCGCGCTGTCGAATCGTCATAGGCGTAATAACCCATCAGCGAAACCGCCCCGTCCTTATAGGGGACTTCCTTGGTAACGACTTTGGCATTGGCTGGCGCAGCGGTGGCTGCCAGCAACACGAGGGCGATCAGCACATTTTTCATTTCGATATCTCCTGAAAAGGAATTTTGTCCTTTCACGTTAATGCAGCCGCAACTGCCTGCAAACAGACAAAAATTCAGAAGATTATTCATAATATTGGAACTGTAATCTGTTGCTCATACGGCGTCGAACATGTTACTTCTATGTCAAATAATAATTCCCATAGGACATAATTCACGATGTTTGGTTTCGGTGGGCCCGATACGCCCGAACAGCGCGACAAAAAACTCCAGAAGGCCGCCAAGCGCGGCGATGCCGCCGAGATCACGCGCCTGCTCGATGCCGGTGCGGATATCAACGGCGCGGGCGGCTTCTGGGGCAACACGGCGCTGGGCTGGGCGGCGGATCAGGGGCACATCCATTGCGTTCGGCTGCTGCTGGACCGCGGCGCGAAAATAGACGCAACCAATTCGCTGGGCTGGTCGCCGCTGGTGAACGCGATTGTCAGCAACCACGGCGACATCGTCGATCTGCTGCTGCAAAAAGGCACCTCGATCACGCTTAAGGACGGCTCCGGACGCACGCCGCTCGACAATGCGGTGAATTATAAAATGAAGGACATGGCCGAGCGGCTGAGCAAGCACGCGACGAAGCTGGCGACCGAACGCGAAGCCCGGCAGCGCGCCCGCGATGAAGTTTTGCGCCGCGCGCAGGAAGAAGCTGATCGCCGCGCATCGCAGGAATACGCGAATGTTGTCGTCTTCAAACAACGCGCAGGCGACCATACGCTGGAAGACGTATTCAATTTCGTTTCGCTAGAGCGGCTGACGCTGGTGCGGAAGGGCGATGACGGGCCAGTCGAAACCATGACGCGCCAGAATATGGCCGATATGGACAACCGGACGATGCTGAAAAAAGCGCTGGAAGAACACGCGAAGCGCGGCGGCAAGCTGACTGAAAAAGATATTTTTCCGGATGAAAAGCCGCGCATCGCGCGCTTGCCGGGTGGTCCTGCATAATGGCGACAGTGCAGCAAAACGAAAAACTGGCAGAAGCCTGCAAAACCGGAAATCTCGAGCTTGTGCAGCAGTTGCTGGCTGACGGCGCGGATCTCAATCCGCCCGCGCGCAATAGCCCTGTTTTCTACGCCGCGCATGGCGGGCATGTTGAATTACTGAGATGGCTGCTGGACAAGGGCGGGCAGGTGGATGGTACCAATGGCAAAAATTCAACGCCGTTGATGGCGGCGGCGGAGCAGGGAAGGCTGGAAGCTGTCAAAATCCTACTGCTGGCCGGCGCTGATCCGGCGCGCAAAAATAATGACGGGATGACCGCGCGGGCCTATGCCGTTAACCGTGAAAAGAAAAGCGTCCTCGCCTGGCTTGACCGCAATCCGGATGAAATCTCTTTCTCCCGTAAGGTCGCCGACCGTACGCTGCAGGAAATTTTTAATTTCGCACACAAGGAACGCGTGACATTCATCCGCAAAGGTCTTGACGGAGCGGTCGAGGCTGTAACACGTCATAGCTTCAATGAAATTTCCGATAAATCCACCCTCCGCCGCGCCTTTGCGGAATACAAAAAATACGGCGGCAAGCAGAGCGAGGAAGAAGTGTTCTTCGACGCCGTCGTCAAGCCCCGTTTACCCAAACCCAAAGGTGCTGCATGACGCAGGCGCAAGACAGCCAATTGGCGGAAGTTGCGAAACTGGGTGATGTTTCGCGCATGATGCAGTTGGTCGCGGCAGGGGCGCGCATCAATTCCGATGTTGAACACAGCGCGCTGGTCTGGGCGGCCAATGAGGGGCATCTGGAGGCTGCGCGCTGGCTGCTGGATAACGGCTCGGCAGTGGAATCTCCATCTATCGAAAAATGGACGCCGCTGATGAGTGCGGCCAGTAAGGGTTACCTGTCGATCGTGCAATTGCTGATTGATCGTGGCGCAAACCCGAGCCGTAAATACACGGACGGCAAGACAGCCATCGACAAGGCACGTGACAATAAGCA